>CAYUYB010000023.1:0-16079 GCA_964449025.1 uncultured Desulfobacteraceae bacterium | reverse complement strand
AAGAATATTAGGAGACCGGTTGGACAAGAAAGTAAGGATAAATTTTTTACTATTTCTGTATATTATGCTCAAGGCAAAGGTAATAAATGCTCAAAGAAGATCGAAAGCTTATATAATTGGTAGGCGGCATTACGACATAGGGAACGATCTTTTCTCAATTATGCTGGACAAAGGATTAAACTATTCCTGTGGTTACTGGGAAAAGGCGAAAGACCTTGATACCGCGCAGGAGGCAAAATTGGATTTAGTATGCCGAAAATTAAAGTTAAAGCCAGGCATGAAGATATTGGATATTGGCTGTGGCTGGGGTGGTTTTGCAAAATATTCGGCTATTAAATATGGTGCGAGGGTACATGGTATAACAGTCTCCAAGGAGCAGGTAAAATTCGCGAATGAATTTTGCCAAGGGCTTGATGTCAAGATCGAGCTGAAGGATTATCGCGAGTTAAAAGAAGAGTACGACCGCATTGTTTCGATAGGCATGTTCGAACATGTGGGGTGCAGTAACTATAGGAATTTTATGAAAGTCGTTCACCGATGTTTAAAAGTGGATGGTCTCTTCTTATTGCATACAATAGGTGGAAATACTTCCGTGAATTCAACAGATCCGTGGATTAGTAAATATATCTTTCCTAATTCAATGCTACCATCCGCAAAACAGATAACCTCGGCGGCACAAGGATTGTTTGTACTCGAGGATTGGCATAGCTTCGGGCAATATTATGATCTTACTTTGATGGCCTGGTACAACAATTTCGCAAAAAATTGGAACAAACTAAAGGACACATATAATGAGAGATTTTACCGTATGTGGGCGTACTATCTTCTTTCATGTGCTGGCAGTTTCAGATCAAGAAGAAATCAATTGTGGCAGATCGTGTTTTCGAAAAAAGGGGTAAAAGGAGGTTATCAATACAGATAACGATTCTTCGTCTGATTTATTACTCCATTGGTTTCTCTTGTTATTAAAAGAGGTTTATATGAAAAATAAGACTCACAACATCATAGTTGAAAGCCAGCGCCTGGTCTTATAAATCTGTATAGGACTTTCAATATTTCCGAGGTTGCCGCTTGTTTGTGAAGGTTAAACCTTGCCGATATTATAGACTGGATAGTGTGGCAGAAATTGAGTAAGGATGATAAATACACTCCCTTGTGGCAAGAATCTAGCCTTTTTGCGCCTCAAAGGCGACCCAAATATACAGTAAATCTGTTATTTCGTATGAATCGCCCTTGGAGCAGGGTTTTTTTCTTGACTTTTGATTGATTATTCAATTATATTCAACACATCTTAAGTCCGATATAGCATAATGCTTGAGGCAGATATCTTGGGGACCATGACCGTCCCACGTTCACATTAAAGGTAAAGGCATAATATTTTCCATTTTGGATTATCCCAAGTCCGCTCTATTGACATGCTTAAATGTAGATATAGAGTGCAGATAATCAAGAAGGAAGGCTATATAAGAGAGGCCTTCGAAGGACACCATGATTGTGTCTTTTGGAGGCCTTTTTGCGTCTTAAGTGACATCTCAAAGACTGGTCTGAGCAAAGATAAAAAGAAGAGTTTTGTCCATTGTTATGAGAGGATCGCCGCCTTTAAGGAAATCACGCATCTTTAATAAGGTGGAAGGACATGGGTATAAAGACTGAATAACACAGCCGCAGATCATAGGTGGTAGCTGACGGCAATAAAACCGAATTCATGTTATGCTCAGCCGATATAATATTGATCCCTCCCTGATCGGCTACAGCTATCACCTATGATGTGCGGTTGTTCATTCAGTATGCGCATTTTCTCATAACTTATTCCTGATCAAATCGACTCATGGATGAAGTATTAATAGAGATCAGATAGTCAACTGAATAGATTACAAATATTGATAGGTCCGCTCTTTTTGGTTATCGCTGAATTGGTCTATCTAAGTAATCGCCCATCTGAACTTACCTATTTCGTTTATCGCTTCAGCTTCCGATTATTTCCGACGAACGTGCTGGCGATTGACGCTCTAACAATCTTGTTTATTTTTGTTGTAGCTACATTGGCGCGGCCGTTGGTCCACAAGGAGCAATCCCGCTAGGGGGTCTCGGCAGGGCCGAGAGTATCTTTGGATTATGGCTCCAGATTTATTTCCGTCCCACAAGGCATAAATGAAAACCAGCCTATAAAAGTAGACTTTCAAAACGAGGAGTATATGAGCCGTGATATTGCACCGCAGAGTCTTCTGTCGCTGAGTTGGTAACCGCAGGTCTATGCACAGACTTTAAAAATCCATGCCATTCTGAATCTGCGACCGACAAGGCTTGCCTTCACCACGTGCTTGCGGCATGGCCGAACATGGATGTTGCGCAGTCCGCGGCATTCCACGCCGATGATGCAGATGACGAAAAACCGCTTTTAAATCAGCTCATTGGAGAGTTAAAAGTGGACCCCGCCGACTGAAGCTGGCGTCTTTCTGCGAAGGCGGATAGAAAATGGTTCTTGACTTGGGTTCAAAAAGACACGCATAATCAACAAAATAATCTTATGATTTTTAATTTAAATTGAGGAGGGAATATCTCAATGGATGTTGTCCAGGCAATAAAGGAAAGAAAAAGCATAAGGGCCTTCAAGCCGGATCAGGTGCCCCTGGACCTGCTGAAGAAGATTCTCGAGTATGCGATGCGGGCCCCTTCGTGGGCTAATACCCAGCCCTGGGAATTCGCTGTGGTTACGGGGAGGAAACTCAGGGCGATACAGGAGGCTTTTGTGAAGCGGGGCTCGGCTGCCATGGAGAATTCGCAGTCGGAAGTAGCCCGGCCCTATGATTTTCCCCAACCATATGCTTCGCGCATTGAAAAAATGCAGGCCAAGGAAAGGCGCGGCCGTACCACGGAGATGGAAGCGGAAGAGATGGAAGAGCGGATGTTGATCAATTTCCGTAATTACGGGGCGACAACCTGTATCTATTTATTGATTGATAAAGGTTACCTGCAGCAGGAAAAAGGCATCAATGTCTGGGGGATGTACGATTCCGGCTCCGTTGTTCAGAATATCATGCTTCTGGCCGTGAATTACGGATTGGGAACCATCGCTCAAGCCATGGCGGTGGTGTATCCCGATATTATTCATAAAGAACTGGGTATCCCTCAAGATAAACTTGTCGCGCTTGGCATCGCTATCGGTTATCCGGATTGGGATGACGAAATAAACAGCGACTTCCGTGACAGGGAGTCCCTGGATTCCATGGTCAAATTTTATGGATTTTAAGAAGGCATTATCGCGTAAGATCATTCTTAAAACTTCGGCAGCACGTCATTTCGGTTAAGGGAGACCGGCACATAGCCACTTTTCAGGGAGGTCTAAATGCCCTTTTGGAAAGAACTCCGCAGGCGCAATCTCTATAGGTTGGTTGTCGCCTGCGCGATAGCGGCTTGCTTGATTTTTTCGAAGAAATACTTGTTCAGCATCCGGGGGGGTATGTGAAATTATTGTCCGCGATAAGCATGGTTCTGTCTATCATCTGTCAAGTAGTGGGAATAAAGACGTCATGTTCGGAAATCTTGTCGTACGGTAGCTGGAAGTCGCCCATTACCCCTGATATGATTGCGGGCGAATCCGTGTTGATCGGGCAAATCGTGGTGGACGGCGCAACAATCTACTGGGATGAGCGGTATCCGAAAGAGGATGGGAGATCCGTGGTCCTGCGACGCACGCCGCAGGGGCGAATCGAAACAATCACGCCCCCTTTTGTCGATCCCCAGACGCCGTATTTTAACGTTCGGACGCGGGTTCACGAATACGGCGGCGGCGCCTTCACGGTCGCCGGCGGTATGCTCTATTTCTCCAATTTCAAAGATCAGCGGGTGTATCGGCAAGAACCCGGCCAAGAACCTGTCCCTGTGACCGCTGAAGGACGGATGTTTTATGCTGACGGGGTGATCGATAGAGGCCATAAACTAATGTACTGCGTGCGGGAGGACCATTCCGTAGAAGGAGAAGCCCTCAATACGCTGATTTCCCTTGATCTCACGAATGGTTCCGCGTCCGTCATCGCCTCCGGCAACGATTTTTACGCCTTCCCACGCCTGGATCATAGGGGGACGAAACTGGCCTGGACAACGTGGAACCATCCCCATATGCCCTGGGATCAAACCGAACTATGGGTCGCGACGGTGAAGAGCGACGGCTCCCTGAGCGGGGAGGCAAAGATAGCGGGCGGGATAGGCGAATCTATCCTGCAGCCGCAATGGTCCCCTGACGGCACTCTTCTTTTCATGTCCGATCGAAACGGGTGGTGGAATATCCATGCTTGGGACGGCGCAAATGTGGAGCCAGTAGCGCAAATGGAAGCGGAATTCGCGTCACCCCAGTGGGTATTCGGTCTCTCGACGTATACGGTTGTCTCGCCGGAGGAGATTGTCTGTACCTATTTTAAGGATGGCACCTGGCATCTGGCAAGTGTTGATACTGGTACAGGCGGAATGCGGGAGATTGGCACGCCATACACGGATATTCAGAACCTTAAGGCCATTCCCGGTGCCGTGGTGTTTTCAGGCGGATCGCTTACCAGGCCGACGGAAATCGTGAAATTGGACACAGCCACACACCGGTGCGAGGTCCTGTATCGGTCGACCAAGGTCCAGGTGGACGCAGGCTACATCTCTGTTCCGGAGCAAATCGAATATCCGACGGAAGACGACAGAACCGCCTATGGGATCTTCTATGCCCCCAGAAACAGGGACTATGCCGGCCCCGGCAAAGAAAGGCCTCCGCTTCTTGTTTTTACCCACGGGGGGCCCACCGCCGCGGCGGGCGCGTCTTTCAACATCGACCTTCAATACTGGACAAGCCGTGGCTTCGCGGTGCTTGATGTCAACTACGGCGGCAGCACCGGTTATGGCAGAGACTATCGAGACCGGCTGAAGGGGAGGTGGGGGATTGTGGATGTGGATGACGCGGTCAACGGCGCGATATATCTTGTTCAGCAGGGGAAAGTGGAGGGCGACTGGGTGGCGTTTCGCGGCGGAAGCGCCGGTGGATATACCACCCTGGCATGTCTTGTGTTCCGCGGTGGTGTATTCAAAGCCGGCGCAAGTTATTACGGCGTGAGCGAGCTGGGCGTGCTGGCGGCATACACCCATAAGTTTGAATCCCGTTATCTGGAGGGTTTGATCGGACCCTACCGCCCGCCCATAGGTCCCGGAGATCCTTACTACGACAGGTCTCCCATCTATTTTGCCGATCGGATCGCAGCGCCCTTGATCCTGTTTCAGGGCAATGAGGACAAGATCGTGCCGCCGGAACAATCACGCATGATGGCGAAGGCCTTGGCAAAGAAAGGCCTTCCCCACGCCTATCTCGAGTTTCAGGGGGAAGGTCACGGATTCAGGAAAGCCGAAAGCGTTATGCGCAGCCTGGAGGCGGAACTATGGTTTTATTCGAGGATTTTGGGATTTGAGCCGGCGGATGAGATCGAACCGGTCGAGATTCATAATCTGAGATAAAGGCCGCTGATCCTGTGATCTTAGCGCGGTAGAAGGGGACATTCGCTCGGAGCTTGCCTAAAAAGTTTTAGACAATTTTTGCACGAGTGCCTTCATACGAGCACTGACAGATGAATACGAAAAAAGTCCCACTGCTATCAAAAAGCCGCTTTCTGGCCGGGCTGCAGTGCCCTTTACGTTTGTGGTTTGAATGCTATAACCCGGACCTCGCATCAGAGGTATCCCCTGTTCAACAGGCGGTTTTCGACACAGGACACGGGGTGGGGCGACTGGCCACACGGTTGTATCCCGGAGGGATCCTTATTGAGGAAGACCATGTTCACCATGAAGAGGCTGTCAAAAGCACATTGAAGGCCATTGAGGATCCGGCCATCCCGGCAATCTATGAGGCGGGATTTATCCATGAAGGGGTGCGCATACGGGTGGATATCCTCGAAAGGCTGAATAACGGCAAATGGAACATGATCGAGGTTAAGTCTTCAACTTCTGAAAAAGATATCCATCTCCCTGATGTCGCTATCCAGTATCATGTGCTCAAAGGATCAGGATTGGATGTGGACCGCGTCATCCTGATGCATTTGAACAACCGATATGTGTATGACGGGAAAAAATTAGAGCTTGAAAGACTGTTTTCACGCGCAGATATGACCGAAAAGGCTATTATATATGAGGGTCACGTCCCGTCCCTTATATCCGGTTTCAATGGTATGCTGGCAAGACATGAGGCACCAGAGATCAAGCCGGGGCGGCATTGCACGAGGCCTTATGAATGTGAATTCCTGGAACATTGCACAAGAGACATACCTGAATACTGGGTGATGAATCTTAGGGGTATCTCGCAGAAGAAATTGAATGACCTTGAGGCCATGGGCGTTGAGGATATAAGGGATATCCCTGATTCCTTTCCCCTTTCAGCCCTTCAGCAAAAGATCAGGTCATGTGTTATCCATAATATAGACTATATTTCACCATTACTGAAAGATGAACTGCTGGATGTTGAATATCCTGTCCATTTTCTGGATTTTGAGACAATAGGGCCGGCAATACCCCGGTATGCGGGGACAAGACCATATCAGGCGGTCCCTTTCCAGTGGTCTGATCATATCCTATTTGAGGATGGGTCTATTAAGCATAGAGAATACATCTGTGAGGAGGACAAGGACCCCAGAGAGGATTTTACCTTGTCACTTCTTGAGGTCCTTGAAACAAAGGGCTCAATAGTTACCTATACTGGGTATGAAGAAGTGGTAATAAGAGGCCTTGCTGAGCATTTCACGGCGCATAGTGAGAGATTATATGGGCTTTTGCCCAGAATCAGGGATTTACACAAGATAATCAGCAAGGATTACTATCATCCCCGATTTCAGGGATCGTTTTCCATCAAATCGGTTCTTCCTGCTATTCTGCCCGAGATGAGTTATGAATATCTCGAAATCCAGGAAGGGGAGGTGGCCGGTCTGGCGTATCAGCGGATGATTGATCCTTTAACACCGGTTGGGGACAAGGGAGAGATAAAAAAGGATCTCCTGACATATTGCGGCCACGACACACTCGCCATGGTGAAGATCAGAGAGGAGCTTCTACAAAGGTTCAAGTAAGCAGGGGTAGTTCCTGATATTGATCCAGGATATCAGGGCAACGCCGGGATTGCCCCCGGTAGTCGCGTAGACCTATCAGCAGATATGGTGAGACCTTTCCACGATACCCTTTCGTGAAAACAGCATTACAATTTTAGCTATATGTTTAGAGGTCTGATTGTATGGGTGTTGGGATTTTATACTGTATAATTTTACTTGACAAATGCTTTTTAAACTGTATAATTAAATAAGCTAAATAGCAAAGGCGGCCTTTATTAATAGGCTATTTATACTGTACAGATAAACGCGATGAACAATAGGACAGTACAAACGAACAGGTGGGTAAGCAGCCTGAATATTATCGAGAGGACAGGGATATCCAGGGCAACCCTTAACAACTACATTAGGATGGGTCTTCTGCCCCGTCCGGTAGTCAAAAGGCCGGAGGAAACATCGGCACGTGCCCGCATGCTTGGCTACTTTCCAGAGTCCTCGGTCGATACTATTATGCGGATAAAAGGATTAAAGAAGGCGGGCTCTTCCATGGATACCATCGTTGAGAGGCTGAAGAGTCCTGATTCAATTCCCAACGTGCAAGAAGAAATCCCCCGGGATGAGGCCGAAACAGAGGATATCAAAGGCAAGAAAGAAATCGCCCAATCTGAAAATAGATTTTCCCGAATTATGGCGGGGGACGGTGACACTGATACCCTGAGATTGACGATCAATGATATCAGCTGCCCCGCTTATCTGCTGAATTACAATTACGAGATTGACTGGATCAATAAGGAGGCGGAGAACGCGGTCTTTCAGCAAGAAATCCGCATTATCAAAGAGCCAACCGCCAGGAACATCTTTTCGCTGTTGATGCGCAATACCCATAAGGATGCTCACACAAGACATGATCTTATTGATTTTCATATCGGTTTTGTGAAGCAAAAAAGGCTGAGATCCGAACTCGGACAATTATTTGAAGGCATGTATCGGAATGAAATAGAATATCTTGGAAAAACTTACGATCAAGTTCATCCTCCTCCACCGCAAACCGTGAATAGGATCCCGCTGAAGCTGTCCGATGATACAGGAAGATGCATCTCAGATTGTGTCTATTATATGCTCTTCCGGGAAGGGATCCTGTTTATTCATGCCCTGGAGGCACGTTCCTTCCAGAGGATCGGCAACCTGCTTTCTCAGCGATCCAGCGTCATTAATGACTTGCTCAGGCAGCGAATGCCGACCCTGCTTTCATTTGGTGTACTTGTCGCTGACCTGCAAAGTTCAGTTGGTATCTCTGCCGAATTGCCTCCGGAGGAATATTTTGAACTGATCCATCAGGTATGGGCCTGCGTGGAAGGCTCCTTCAAACAGTACTACGGGACCTACGGCAAGCACGTTGGAGATGGGATGCTGTATTATTTTCTAAAGGATCGGGATAATCGGTACTTGATCAATGCTATCTCGTGCGCGTTGGAGATCCGCGAAAATATCAAAGACCTAAATATGGAATGGAAGAGACGTAAAGGTTGGTTCAGAGAACTGTATCTCAATATAGGGATCAACGAAGGAAAGGAATATTTTGGTGCCATCCCCGCCGCCCCCAGCATTGAATTTACCGCTCTGGGTGATACCGTCAATTACGCCGGCCGACTATCGGATTTTGCCCGTAATGGCGCTATCTGGACAACAAAGAATTTGATGAACAGATTGACTGCGGAAGACAAAACGGCCATACGTTACGGCATTAGACATAAGGGTGAAGATGGAGAAAAGCTTGTTGAAAATACATTTAGCCGGGTCATGGATATGGGCGAGCTGGATAACGCGACAACGGCCAAATTTAAAGATATCTCGACGCTGGCTATTACTGAAGTTGCGGGCTGGCGACGAAAATAGTATAAAAAATCAAAATATTAAACAATATAGCTAAACTGATTGTTTAATTTATACAGCAAGGTCACAGGCTGGTTTTCACGGCTCCTTCCAGACGGTTAAATGGCCTTCAGGGTCGAATGAAACATAACCGCAATATATGTTGGGATAATACCAGAGTGTCCTGACGCCTTCTATTATCTTTACGGGCTGACCCAGAATGGCCTGAACCTGTTCTGCGGTCATGCCGGTTTTTAGGATTCGCCAGTTCTTGATGTCGTAACATCCCTTGGTACTGACAAACGCGTTGAATTCCGGGTCCTTACACACGGTAAGGAGGGTTTCCAGTTCCATGACCCTCTCCTCCAATTTGGATATCCTCTGGCTTAGTTTCTGGATTTCACCATCCTGGGCAGTGATAGATCTGGGAAAGGTTGAAAAAAGAAGGGTTATCGCGGCTGACAGGGCGACAGCAATAACTGTATGTCCATATCTGTTCATCGGTTCTCTCTCCCTTAATCTGTAAAAACATTGTTCACGGGAACAGGCTTATTCTAATAATGTCTTCCAGGGATTTATGTTTGGTGCGAGAGGGGGGACTTGAACCCCCACAGCTTACGCCACTGGATCCTAAATCCAGCGCGTCTACCAGTTCCGCCACTCTCGCTTATAGAACTATTGTCATGATTTCGAATAAAGTGTCAAGATTAAACATAAGCGCCGATTTTTTGTTCATAGTCTACTACGAAACTTCGGATGAGACCATTATCCGCGAAGCTGTAGTAGGTGTTGTTCCCTATAATGACGTGATCCAGTACCTGTATCATAAGAAGTCTTGAGGCCCAAACCAGATCCCTGGTCAGTTTTCGATCCTCGCTTGAGGGGTTTGGGTCTCCTGAAGGGTGGTTATGCACAAATACGAGGGATGAGGCCCTATTATCAAGGGCTGATGCCATTATCTCCCTGGGATATACCGCGCTCCCGGTCAGGCTTCCCATGAAGAGGTCCTGATCCAGGATCAATTCGTTTTTTGTGTTAAGAAAAAGTACCTTGAAGACCTCTCTTTTCAAATCGCGCATGGAATGAAAAAGAAAGTCAAACACGGCCTTTGAAGACCCGAAAAAGGCCTTGTTTTTCGTCCTGTCCCGAAGATACCTGCCAGCTACTTGATGGATCAGGTTCAGGTAAAGGGCGTTTTTAGGACCAATGCCTTTAATCTCGGTCAGTTTATTTATAGGCGCGGAAAGCGTGGCGGAAAGTCCGCCAAACAGCTTTAACGCCTGCCTGGCCGCGACCTTGACATCTTTTTGGGGCGTGCCGAGTGTTAAAAGAAATTCGATTACCTCTTCATCGGAAAATCTGTCAAGGCCCCCTTCCATGTATTTTCCCCGCAGCCGTTGACGGTGACCTTTACCCCTCTTTTCAATATCTCTTTTTAACATAAGAGTCTTTTATTAATGGATATGCGGATATAAGGGAATAAGGATCCAAGGGTCCTAGGACTCCAGGGGTCAAGTATTTTAATAAAGTGTATTAGGCTGAAGGCTATTAGGTTTTAGCTTTTAACCATATTCGCCAATCCCTAACACTTAGGCCCTAACCGTTAACCCCTATTTGATATTAGCCACTTAACCATTTGACGAATCTACTATTTAACCATTAATCAGGGTACGTGTTAACGGGATGGGCCAATGAACCATGGGGTTGCTAAAGATTGCCCTTAAAAGATCAAGAGAACACCGATTGCGTTCTGCAATAAACATACCACTTTCAAAATAATTCTTGGTCTAACATCGGTATGTTTGTTATATTAGATATGAAGATCTAATTAGAAGTATCAGAAGGGACTTATGGGAGACATCAAGATTCTCGCCCAGGATGTGGCGAACCAGATAGCCGCCGGAGAGGTCGTTGAGAGACCAGCCTCCATTGTCCGGGAATTATTGGATAACAGTATCGATGCGGGCGCAGACAGGATAGATGTGAAGATAGAAGACGGAGGCAAGCGCCTTATAAGATTAAAGGACAACGGCAAGGGTATGGATAAGGCGGATATCCGCATGGCCCTTGAAAGACACGCCACAAGCAAGATAGCGGAGATATCGGATCTTCTATCTATTAAAAGCCTGGGATTTCGGGGTGAGGCACTCCCAAGCATTTGCGCTGTATCAAGGCTTGAGATTACATCCCGTCCCGGCGAAAGCATAACCGGGTATCGCCTTAAGGCCTCGGGCGGGCAAATAGAATCCATTGAGGAGACAGGGGCTCCGGCTGGAACAACGGTGGAGGTCAGGGACATCTATTATAATACACCGGCCAGGCGTAAATTCTTGAGGACCGAGAAGACAGAGACAGGCCGTATAATAGACACCATTTCACGGATCGCGCTGCCTTTCACGCATATACATCTGAAACTGGAGGATAGCGGAAGGACGTTATTGAACCTCCCGGCCTCGGAGAATGAGCTCGGAAGGCTTTCAGTGCTCTTCGGCCGCGATATCGCTGTCTCATTGATAGATACAAATACGGTTAAGGACGGTGTTAAGATAAGGGCATATCTGGCGCCACCCGACTTTAGCAGGAGCAGGGGAGATCGAATATACATATATGTCAACAACAGGAATATAAGGGATAAGATGCTTACCCGGTCTGTTATGGAGGGATACGGACAACGGCTGATGAGCGGTCAATATCCTCAAACCGTGGTCTTTCTGGAGGTCGATCCTACCACTGTGGATATAAATGTCCACCCGGCTAAGCAGGAAATTCGATTTCATGAAGGTCGCACGGTATATAAGGCGGTTTTTTCGTCCATTGAAAGGGCGTTGAGAGAACAACTCAGTCCCTTTTCGGATAGAGGTTACAAGGGATGGGAAAACACACAATATAAAGGGTTTGCTCAGCCTGAAATGGCCGAACCTATCGTGGAATATCTCGAGGAAGGAAAAGAAGGGGATACGGATGAAAGCATGGAAACCAGGCAGATGAACCTGATAAGGGAGGCTCCCCGGATCATCGGCCAGTTAAAAGACACCTATCTCCTCTTTGAGGATAAGGATGGCCTGCTGCTGGTTGACCAGCACGCGGCCCACGAAAGGGTTGTTTACGAAACACTTAAGAAACACTATTTCTCCCATAATATAGAGAGACAGTCCTTTCTGATCCCAGAGAGACTGGAGTTATCCCTGAGTGATAAGAGGGTACTGATGGAAAAGCTTGCCCAGATGGCTGCCGTAGGTTTCGATCTGGAGCACTTCGGGGGCAATACCTTCTTATTGAGGTCGGTGCCTTCGATCCTGGTCGGTGTGGAATGGAAGGCCTTTCTGCTGGACCTTATTCCGGTGCTGGAAGAAGAGAAGGACATTACCGCCGGTAGGGCGCTGGACAGGCTTATGGCTGTTATGGCATGCCACTCCGCCATAAGGGCTGGTCAAAAGATGACGAACAGTGAAATTTACCGGCTATTGGAACAACTGTCAGGGATGGATCTCCCCACAAATTGCCCGCACGGCAGACCAATTTTTCGAAAACTAAGCTATTATGAAATCGAAAAGATGTTCAAAAGGGTTGTCTGAATTATATATAGATTATGAAGAAGCCTTTAGATCGAGCTCGCGCCAAAGGGCGTTACCGTGAAAACATCCCCAAATTGGTTGTGATTGCGGGGCCTACGGGTTCAGGGAAGAGCTCCCTTGCCGTGGAACTTGCACTGCGTCTTAACGGGGAGATAATTAATGCGGATTCCATGCAGGTCTATAGAGGCATGGATGTGGGGACGGCAAAACTATCCGTCCAGGACAGGAAGGGTGTTCCCCATCATATGATTGACGTGGCTGATCCGGATGAAGAATTCAATGCATCTACCTATCGCACTATGGCTGAACCTCTTATTAGAGACGCTGTGGAAAGGAAGAGGTTGTGCTTTGTGGTGGGAGGCACGGGCCTTTATATAAAGGTGTTGCTTGGGGGTTTAATAAAATGCCCGCCTGTCGATCCCGGACTCAGGGAAGACTTGAACCGGGAATGCGACGAGAAGGGTGCCCCTTTTCTCCATGAGAGGCTTAAGAGTCTTGACCCTGAAGCCGCTTCAAAGATCCATCCTAATGACAGGACAAGAGTGGTTCGCGCCCTCGAGATTATCAGCCTCACGGATCAATCCTTCTCATCCCTGGCGATGCAGCATGATTTCGGGGATAGGCCGTTCCGGGCTCTTAAGATATGCCCCCAGCTAGACAGGGATCTTTTATATAAAAGGATAGACGAACGCAGCGCAAACATGGTTAGGTCAGGCCTTTTGGAGGAGACCCGGCAACTTTTAGATAGAGGATTTTCCAGGGAATTACCTGCCATGAACTCCATAGGATACAGGCACGCGATTAGATTTCTTAATAACGAAGCCACCTTAGAAGAGACTATTTTTGAACTCCAGAGGGATACCAGAAGATACGCGAAAAGACAATTGACCTGGTTCAGGTCGGATCCTGAAATGGTATGGATAAGCCCGGAAGATATTGACTTTATTACATACAAGATAGGGGAGTTTATTTAACCATCCATGATCTATTTAGATACGCAGGAGTAATATGAAGATCATTGTGAAAAGAGGAATTTCGAAGGATACCGCTTTTCGGATCGCGGTGTCTTTGATGGCGCTCTTCGTCCTTTCCTTCCAGGGATACCCCGCCGAGGGCATGGAAGATGCGGACCAATCAGAAATCCTGGTTATCGGAAGCGGCAGCGTGACAGGCGGTAATGTAGCCAGCGCCAGGCAGAATGCGGTCTCGGATGCCCTGGAAAAAGGATTGGAGATATACATTACGAGATTTTTGGGGAACAAGAAGATCGTAAATAATTTCGCGAGGCTTATCAATGAGGTAATCCCGGATTCGGAGGAGATGGTGGAGAATTTCTATATCCTTGCCGAAGAAAATAATGGCAAACGCTACAGGCTGCTTGTCCGCATCAAGGTTAATGAGAATCTGATGTCAGAGAAATTGAGCAGGTTGGGTATCATCCTTCCTGAGATACCCGCCATAAAGGTGCTGTTTCTGGTCTCTCAAGAGGTTTCTAAAGAGAGGGAGGTTGCCTATTGGTGGAACGCGCCTGAAAAAAATAATCCTTTAACATTGACTGAATTGATTCTTTTCAGGGTATTTCAGGAGCGCGGCTTTGATCCTGTAAACAGATTGTCCAGCGCGCCGGAAGAGGAGTGTTCCGAGGATATGAGGGATCTGGGCATAACAGATGGGGAGGCTATAGAATGGGGTGAACTCTTTGGCGTGGACGCGGTTGTCACGGGGAGGAGCGAGATCGTGGAGGATGAGATGGTCTCCATAAGTCTCAAGGTTATCGATGTAAGGGGGAGGACTGTTATCTGCGATGATACCGGGATCGAATCCGTCCAGCGATATAATAATGGTGAACGCGAACAAATAATGGATACATTGACGCGGGCAGTTAACGGTATTGCCAACAGGTTAAGTCCCGCCATAATCGAATCTTTTGGAGAAACAGAAAGAGAAGTCAATCTGATAGAAGTTGAACTCAGGGGGCTTAGAAGCTTCAGACAGCTGGACGCCTTTATCAAATTCTTAAGGGGAGACATAGATGGGGTAAAATCGGTAATCCAGACCGGTGTCAGGAGGGATTTAATAAACCTCATGGTGGAGTTTTCCGGGGAAAAGGATATCTTTTTTAGCAGGGTGAAGGGCCATGAAAGGTTTCCCGCTTTTGCGGATTTTAGGCAAAAAGAGGAAGGCGGCTTCGTGATAGAAATCAGATGATAGACACGTCACTCACCATGCTGAGATTATTTACGGCTGAATAGTGGTTTTAAGAAAAAAGGGTATTTTATGAAGGATGTTCTTTTTATGGGGGCGGGAACAAATGGGGCCAAAAGGATCGGAGGAGAATTTCAGCCATATAAGGAGATCCGAGGGAAGACCTGCATCGAATACGTGTTCGATGCGGCGTGTGAATCACGGGCGTTTAAAACGCTGTATGTATGGGGAAACAAAAGGAGACTGGAAAAGCTGCTCAGAGATAAGATAGACGCTGTTTCCAAAAAGGATGTCGATGTTATAATAATTGAAGAGAGAGAGGCACCTTTTGATAGCTTTTTCTTCGCTTATCTCGACTATATTTCTGATGATTCATTAAAAGACATTGTCAGTTCATGGAAGGTATTTGAAGACGTTGATTGGAGCACAATTCTAGAATACGCGAGGGATAAAGGCCTGCTGGAAAAACAGGTCCCTATAATCCTGAGCGATACCCCCTTGATAACTCCAAGGGAAATCGATTTTATGCTTTCCAATATGGATGAAAGACTCGATATTATTTTTGGAAGAACCCTTCAAGATTCCTTTGAGAAAGTGCTGGCCGGGACCAAAGATAAATTTATTCTACATCTGGCAGTTAAGAATTTCTATTACTATATAATCAAGAAAAGGGAAGTGGGATTAATAGTGAACTCATTCTTCGCTGGAAAGCCTTTAAAGATTGACAGGAGGATCTGGGATATACTGATAAAATTCTATGAGAACAGGACAATAATTAAAGGAAGAAGATTCAATTTGAGGAAGATAAAGAACAACTACCGTTATATCAAAGGATTTTTATTTTCACGTACTGTTGAGTCCGATGAAAAGAGATCATCTACCATGAAAACCAACTGGTTCTTATTAAAGGCTTATATGAGTATTATAAGAAACTCCAAGTCTGAAAAGATTTACAGAGACCTGTCTGTCCTCTTCTCAAAAATCGAAGACGCCATAGGTTTGAAGATCGGGTATCAGATAAGCAGGTGTGTAGGCGCGGCCTTTGATATAGACACGCGTTATGAGGCTGAATTTATAGAAAATAATTACCAGACCCTGGTGAAAAACATACAAAATATTATTTTGTAGCAATCGAATAAACAATGACGTTTGGTGCAAAGGGTTATATTGAAATGACCAGCCCGGGAGATCCGGAACGAAGAAAAGGGACATGCCTTCGACACCGAGCAAAGCCGAGCTGCTCAGGACCGTGAGTCCTTCGACTTAGCTCGGGCCGTCAGGCTGTCAAACTGCCCTCCGGCCGGTCACGGCCATCCTTTTCAAGACGACATCTATCACGTTCAGTGGACGTGGCCTCATTTTCAAG
>CAYUYB010000022.1:0-16153 GCA_964449025.1 uncultured Desulfobacteraceae bacterium | reverse complement strand
AGGCCCACCCCGACTTTCGTCTCTGCACCACCATGAATGATGATGCCAGCACCTTCGAGCTGCCGGACTATATCCATACTCGACTTCAGCCGAGAATATTTATAGATTTCCCTGACAGGGACGATGAGCTCCTTATCCTGAAGACGAATCTCCCCTTTGCCGACGAAGAGGTGCTTGAATACGTGGTGGATTTTCTACAGGCCTCACATGATGCGAATGAACGATATTCCGTAAGAGACGGGATAAACATCGCCAGATACGCTCTCAAAAGACTCTATGGAAGCGGGGAACGTATGAAATCGCCGCAACGAAAGGTAAAAGTCCTGGAGTATATGAAGGAGTCAGCCACCATGATCCTGGATCGCATTGCCGCGGAATATTTTCATGATGTCATAGAAGATGACTATGAGGAATGAAAAGATTGAATGGAACAACATACGCCTTGTGCCCATACTTCATAACCGGGTGGAATTTGCCATTGAGGTAAGGCGGCAATTTGAGGAACTGCGGCCGGATCATGTGGCTATCGAGTATCCAAGCACCCTGGGATCCAGAATAACCCAAGGTATAAAGAGACTCCCATATATATCCGTGGTCCATTATGAAGAAGAAAACGGCACCTTTATATACCTGTTAATAGAACCCACCGACGGGCAGGTGGAGGCGGTGAGACTGGCCCTTGAGCACAATATCCCCGTCCATTTTATTGACCGTGATTCCGAAGACTATCCCATAGATCTTTCCGCAATGCCTGACCCGTATTCCATTACCAAGATCGGTCATTTCATGTATTGCCAGGCCTACCATCGCACCCATAAAAACGACCCACGTCCCGACCAGGATAAGCTCAGGGAAAAGACCATGGCATACCACCTTCAACAGCTCAACCGGGAAGGACGAAGGGTATTGTTTGTAGGAGGGCTGTACCATCTCCCCGGTATCCTCGACATGCTTGATCGGCCTCAGACCGAGGTCATCGGGAAGATACAAAGGAAAGGAGTGGATTTGTCTCACCTGGACAGGGAATCCAGCAGGGAAGTCCTCAGTGAGATGCCTTTCCTGGCCGCGGAGTATGAGCGCTTCAGGACCGGGGAAAAAAGGAATTCACCGGACAGGCTCAAAACAAACAACCTTTTGATAAAAATGGCCCGGCAAAACCTGTGGAAAAACGATAAGGACGAATTGTCTCCCGCTCAGATAAGACTTCTTAACAGATTTGCCAGAAACTATACGCTCCTTTCAGGCGGTCTTGTCCCGGATTTTTATCAGTTGGTGGTCGCCGCCAGGGGAGCTGTGGATGATAATTTTGCGTATGAGGTATGGGACAAGGGAAGCGAATACCCATGGCAGGATGATTCTCCGGATATCCCCGTGATCAGGTTGAGTGGAGAAGACCTCTTTCTTGACCAGAGGAGAATCAGATTTCACAGGAGGATCAAGACCTTTCGGAGGCGTCTGGTCCCCGTGCCGGTAAAGGGGAAAAGGTGCGAAAAGACTGCCGGTGAATGGAAAAAAAATTTTAAGGGCCTCTATATCTGCTCTTATCCGCCGGAAGATATCGTCATCGAGGATTACGGCCGGCATGTCATGAAACGCGGCCTGGAGATAAAATCCGAAGAGAACAACCGGGTAGTTCCCTTTGAAACCTCCTTACTGGACGGACTTGACATCAGACAGACCATGAGAGAATTATACAGGGGAAAGATCTATGTGAGGGAAAACCGGCCGCTAAGAGGAAAGGCCGGTTCCGTGGTGGTGATCTTTGATTCGGATCTCCCTGATAAAAAAGGCAAAGAGGATTTTCCCTGGAAAGTAACCTGGCTGGGAGAACATGACCAGGAATCTGACATGTCCTTTTACAGCACTCCCGCGGGCGAGGTCATGGACGGGCCGGGGATCAGCAGATGTCAATACGGAGGGTTCATGCTCACCTACCCCCCCATGAGGGTCTATGACATATGGAAAGACCCTTATTTTAACCTGGCCAGAAACAAGCCGGAGAGGTTGCTCATGGCCGCAATCGACTATTGTCTGGAAAAACACGTTATCTATGTGGCCGGCGATCCCCCTTCCGGATGGTGCCAGAGCATGGCTGCCAGAAACGGCAAGACAATCATCTATCTCCCTATCGGTATCTTCTCCCCCATCACCATGAAAAAGATCAGGCAGTTCCATGTCCTGGACGGTCACCATATCCGCAAATACGCCAATCAGTACATATCTTAGATTAAAGGGGGGCGTCCATAAGAAACTAAGAAGCTTATATACTAGTAAAGTTATTTGGTTTTTTATGGACGCCCCTCCTTCAGATTGATGATTAACGCGAAATCTGTTAAGAGTGAAGACGCTATCCCCACGTTTTTCGAAGAAAACAAAAGTATAAAAAAGGAGCGAAAAAAATAACCGTGATAAAATCTGTTATTTTTGGTCTCTCCCTACTTTTAATAGGAGCGGTTATGCAGTTGAATTCTTTTGGTAATGGAAGACTTCAAAAGGCGATCTTCGCGGGCGGATGCTTCTGGTGCATGGAAGCGGATTTTGAAAAGATTCCAGGAGTCACGTCCGTAATTTCGGGGTATATCGGCGGGACCGGCCCTGATCCCACCTACGAGGATTACGGCGCGAAAGGATATATAGAGGCAGTGGAAGTCATCTATGATTCGTCCGTGATCACCTATGAACGGCTGCTGGGTCACTTCTGGCGGAGCATAGACCCTGTCGACGGTGGGGGTCAGTTCTGCGATCGGGGTCATGGGTATTCATCGGCCGTCTTTTATAGAAATGAAGAACAGAAGGATCTCGCCGAGAGGACAAAAGCGGCACTCAACAGGTCCGGCACACTCAAAGGACCTGTTCAGACAATGATCCTGGAGGCTGGAAAATTCTACGCCGCGGAAGATTATCATCAGGACTATCATAAGAAGAACCCTGTAAAGTATAAATTCTATCGGTTCAGATGCGGACGTGACAGCAGGCTTGAAGAAATATGGGGTAAGGATATGCGTTACGGAAAACCGTCTGATAAAAACTTAAAAAGCATGTTGACACCATTACAATACAGGGTCACCCAGGAGAACGACACGGAACCGCCCTTTGATAACGAATACTGGGATAACCAAAAAGAAGGCATTTATGTTGATGTGGTCTCGGGGGAGCCCCTGTTCAGTTCCATTGATAAGTTCAAATCCGGCACGGGGTGGCCCAGTTTTACCAGACCCCTTGAGCCCGGCAATATAATAGAAAGGAAAGACAGGAGCCTCGTCAGAACCAGGACGGAAGTCAGGAGCAGGCATGGGGATTCCCATCTTGGACATGTCTTCGACGACGGCCCTCCTCCTACCGGACTGCGCTACTGCATAAATTCGGCAGCCCTTAGATTCATTCCTAAGGAGGACCTGGTTAAAGAGGGATATGCAGAATATAAGGAAGTCTTCCGTTAATCCGGAGTCGGGACGTTCGTGCAGAACGTTCTCCTTTTGATAACGAGGAGGAAAATTATGAAAAAAATAGCTATTATCATCGCAGATCTTTTTGAGGACTCAGAATACACCCAGCCTGCAAAAGCCTTTCAGGATGCCGGCTATGAATTACGGACTATCGGATTAAAAGCCGGGGAAACCGTTAAGGGTAAAAGAAATAGTACTCCTGTGGTCATCGATGCAACATTCGATGAAGTATCGGTTGATGATTTTGACGCCCTTTTAATCCCCGGCGGATATTCTCCCGACAAATTAAGGGCCGAAAAAGCACCGGTAGAATTTACCAGACAATTCTTTAACAGCGGTAAACCTGTCTTTGCCATATGCCATGCACCACAGATACTGATCACCGCAGATGTTATCAAGGGCAAAAAGATAACGGGATGGAAATCTATTATCCAGGATATAAAGAATGCCGGTGCTGAATTTCTTGATCAAGAAGTTGTTGTTGACGGCAACCTGGTTTCTAGTAGGAATCCGGGTGATCTTCCTAAGTTTATCGAGGCGGCCCTTGCAAAGTTGAAATGATCATATGTGTAACGGAAGGGTCAGGTCTTCACTGTAAAGGATGAAGGCCTGAGCCCTACTTAATTACAACATCCAGGCGTATCCGATTTTCATGAAAAATGTCCGGTTAGTCTGTACCAGGCTATTGTCAAACCGGCCCAGCTCATCCGTGTAATCGCGGTTACGGTAATTATCAGAATAACCGAGGAAAAACACTGTCTGTGGATTTATCTTGTATGAGAAAAGGATCTTGGAAAATAATCTTCGCGTATAGGCGTCGAAATTATTTCTATTCTCTTCGAGATAGTTGTCGAGGTTTCGGCTGTATTCCACATTCTGGAGATTGAGGCGAAGGAACGTCCTGCGGTTGAACTGATAGACGAAACGCACATTACTGACATTGGCATCAAAAAGACGTTTCGAGTCAACGTCCATTCTTTGATATGTGTGATTTATCGAGAAACTAAAATGACGCCCGATCTTCTGCTCAATCCCCAATTCCAATGTATACTGCCTTCCCTCCCTCGAATTGTCATAGTCAATTTGATCTCCCGCGTCTATTTCAAGATCGAGATTTGTCGAGCCGGTTGGTGTAATCCCGGCCCAGAGGGCTAACCTATTTGACCCGTATTTTTCTCCTTGATAGCCGGCTTTTCCAAACTGCCCGGCCAATCCCAAATACGATTGAAGGGGCCCGTTGTAACTGAGCCGTGTTGTGTATGCTTCACGCAGAATATTTCCCGCGCTGTCTCTCTTCATGTTATAGCCTGTAAAAATACTCAACCAAGTATACCAATGCCCGGGCCCCTCACGCCACCTGTATTCCCCGCCTATTTCGCCAAAATAGAATCCCGCTTGTGTAATAAACCCGATATCCGAACGAAAATCCGAACCCACATTTTTATGTTGTGCAAAAATAGAGTATTTATCTGTATTGTGATTATAACCAACCTGGTACGCCAAACCGAGGAAGTCACCAACAGGCTGATCGAATTCATCAGCAATGTCATTTGAATATGCGGTATCCGAGCCAACGGCCTGGAACTTTAATTCATCCCTCGAGGTAAATCTCAGTTCAGCATCAATGCCCATGACACGGTTATGATATCCGTCACCCTCACGGCTGGCGAGTGTTGTTCCAATGTACGACGATTCCCCCACATCGTGTTTATAGCGCAAAACAGTTCCAGTACTCTGCGTCGATAGCGTAGTGTTCCTCCCTCCCTCCGCGCCGGGAAAAATGAGCGGAGTGACTCTATCGTACGCGGAGAAAACCCCGAGGGTATGTCTTCCCTCTTTTCCGGTCAGTTTGATCCCCCACTTCGGCTCTGCCAATGCACGGGTATGGACAAGATTAAAAACGCTCCCGAAAATCTCAGAGCCCTCAAGGAAAAACGGCCGCTTTTCCGAATAATAGAGCGGGAATTTTGTGTTAATTTCCATCTGCGCCGCATCAACCTCTACATGCGAAAAGTCAGGATTCAGTGTTGCACTCAGCATCATATTCGGCGTGACGCGCCATCGCGCGGTCATGCCAGGGTCTATGGCTCGGTCTTTCTCTTTAAATGGGCCGGCGGTTTCATTTTCACGTTCCTGTGTAAGCCGTGCGGAAAATGTGGGATCCAGTTCAAGGTTTTTCCCGGGTTTGACCCCCGCGAATCCGATGAGTTTTAGCAACTGACACATGTAACAGTTGTTGTTGCGGTCTCTTGGGAATGCCCCTATATGGTGGCGTATTGTTCGAGGGTAACTCCTTACAACATCAAAGCCCCAGATCTGATCATCCTCGGAGTTCTGGAAAGGAAGCGAGCTAAAGGGAATAGCCATTTCCACTATGTATCCCTCATCTGTTATTCGACCATCAGAATCCCAGATAGCGTCATATTCTCCGTTGCCACTAGCTGTTTCAATGAAATCGGACTGAACCCCCAATGGATTACACATGAAATCATAGGTTCGCTGCTGGTCGTTAAATGTATCAAAAAGGATTGCAACCCAGTCGTCGCCGTTAAAACCAATACTGTCCCTGTCCGACACATGCGCCCGGATCTTTGACGGTTCAGGATCATGCGCGGTGATCGCTACATATATATTCTCCTGATCATAGGCCAACAGGGCCTCGGTCTTCACAGGACCAGGTATATTTTCACCTGGACTGACTTCTATATTAGCCTCAATCTTAACAGCCTTTTCCCAGACTACCTCATTGAGTATTGCGTCCACTTTAATTGAGGAGTCCACCATGGGGACACGAAAGGGAGTATCTCCTGCTTTTGCCACACTGCTGTCACCGGCAAACAACAGTTGCGCTGCCAGCATCAAAAGGAGGTTTGCCGTGAAAAATACTATTTTACAGTTAATCTTTTTTACAGAGTGGATATCTAAGCATAGAGATGAAATAGTATGCTTATTATTTTTGCGAAAGAATATTTTGTTCATGTTTTACAATTCCTGATCCTTTTCTAAGGCTTGGCAGGCGCCAAAAAAAGAAGATAATTATCCTTTTAGAACGTGACTTTTTAAAAAAGGTTGCATTTTTTAAATATGGGTTCAGCAAAGCAGGAGGAGCAAGTCTTCATTCGTCACCCATCCTGATTTGGTACTAGTTGTAGATAGACGATTGATCCTGAATCTGTCAAGAATGAAGATGCGTTTCGGTGTCTCTTCCTGGTAATGATTGAGTATTTCTGCTAACCTCGTAAAAAAGTAGCTGTACAATAATATATATGTTAGCATTAGTATACTTAGCTGGAACCAAAGCTATACTTAACACGAATGAACAACAATTGCATAATGGTGAAATGAAATACTACTTGTACGGATTCGTAGAACTATTGTCACCTATTCTCTTGTTAATCCTCGCTTTACTTCTACTGGCAGCCTTAATTTTGAGATTATTTCAAAGGCCCCAGCCGTCCGGAAACAAAATCCCCATGTTGCTGAGCAAGGAACTAAAAGAAAGATATATGGCGAAACACATCGGCATAGGATCAACCGAAATTAAGGATCAAAAAGAAGAGAAAGAAAATGGGCGGTAACGCCACTGTAGGAATTATGATCTATGGTGCGGTTATATCCCGGAAAGGGACGGAATAATATGGTTTTAGACAGGACGTTTTTCATAATTTAAGTGACAAACGAGTTTTTGAATTTTAAAAGAGCGTCCCGTCTCCACCCGATCCCAAGCCTGTTCGCAAGAACCAAGACCTTCCGGAATGATCGTCACATTCTTTCACTGATTATCCGGATCAAGGTCTTCCTCTTTCGAAACCAGCCTGCCCGGCAGCACGCTCCGGGCGCCAAACCTGTCCTGTAGGGAATCAATAGCCTTGTTGAGTTCTTCTGATTTTTTTGTCTTTTCATCGCTTGAAAACAAAGAGAACTGCCCCTTTATATTGCCCTCATAAAGGCCCGACATGGAAACACCCAGTAGCCTAACGGGGCGCCTCCCTGTTTCTGTCTTTTTAAGGAGTCCTTTTGCGGTAAGATAAATATTCATCCCATCATTAGTGTGGTTATCAAGGGTCATGGACCTGGTTATCTGTTGGAAATCACTGTATTTGACTTTTAATGTTACTGTTTTCCCTGTCATCCCTTCATGCCTCATCCTTTTACCTGTCTTCATGGCAAGGGCCAGTATCTGCTTTTCAGCGTATTCAACATCCAGGATATCTTCCGAAAAGGTGAGTTCATGACCGATTGATTTTATTTCATGTTCAGTCTCCACATTCCTGTTATCTCTGCCCATTGCCAGATAATGCATCTTTATTCCATTTTGTCCGAACGCCTTTTCAAGTGTATCCAGGGGAAAAGTCCTTAAATCATAAAAGGTTTTTATATTGTACCGGGCAAGCTTTTCCAGTGTGATCTTTCCCACCCCCCACATCTTTGAAACAGGTAAAGGATCCAGAAAATCCATTATTTTATCAGGTGAGACTATTGTAAGACCGTCCGGCTTATCCATGTCAGAGGCAATCTTGGCGATGAATTTCGATGGTGCCACACCTGCCGACACTGTAAGCCCGGTTTCGTCAAGCACTGTCTTCTTTATTCTCTTTGCCACGGTTACGCGGTCTCCTAAAAGCCTTTCAGTGCCAGTGACATCCAGAAACGCCTCGTCAATGGACAGGGGCTCAACAAGAGGAGTAAACCTGCTGAATATCTCAAATATCCGGCTGGATATCTCCCTGTACCGTGCCATCCTGACAGGAAGAAAAACACCGTGGGGGCAGAGCTTTAGTGCACGGGCAATGGGCTGGGCCGAATGTACTCCGAATCTCCTGGCCTCATAGGAAGCCGAAGACACGACTCCCCTCTTACCCTTTCCCCCCACGATAACCGGCTTTCCCTTGAGGCCGGGATTGTCCAGTATCTCCACCGAAGGATAAAAGGCATCCATATCCATGTGGATTATGCTCCTGTATTTGGGGATTCTTTCATCCACAAATCTATTTCTATAATATATTCAGTATAAAACAAAGTAAATTCGGCCTGTATCATGCGGCCATAATTGCCTTGACTCACAGGGCATATCTTTCTATACTCACATCATCAACCTGCCAATTTGGGTATCCAATATTCCACAAGGATTCTTTCTAATTCAGAGGAGGCAACCATGAAAAATCACCCCATTTCATCGAAGCTATTGATTATCCCGACACTCATGCTCTGTGTCCTTTTGGTAACCCTTGTTCAGGGCTGCTCGGAGATTCCACCGGCGGAACAGGCTAAAGGCATCCTTGAAAAATCAGGCATCCAGGGCGGACTTATCGTCCATGTGAACTGCGGAGACGGTATGCTCACCGAATCCCTTAGGGCAAATGAAAGCTTTCTTGTCCAGGGACTGGATGCGGACATCGAAAAGGTAAGGGAAGCCCGGGAATATATCTCATCTAGGCAGAATTACGGACCGATATCGATAGATCAGCTTACCGGTAACTATCTGCCTTATAAGGACAATCTTGTCAACATGATCGTGGCTGAGGATCTGGGCGGTATTCCTGAAGAGGAGGCGATGCGGGTGCTTGCTCCCAACGGTGTGCTTTTAACGCAGGGTTTTCTTGGCTGGAAGAAGAAGATCAAAGAGAAACCGGACGAAATAGACGAATGGAACCAGTATCTGTATAACGCGGCCGGCAATCCTGTCTCCCAGGATGAGACAATTGGGCCGGTACGAAATTATCAATGGATCGGGAGCCCCCGGTGGGCCCGCCACCATGACACTACGGCAAGCCTGAGTGCGCTTGTTTCCGCAAACGGTCGGATCTTCTACATCCTGGATGAAGGTCCCAAGGAATCCATTCAGTTGCCGGCCGAATGGTACCTGGTAGCACGCGATGCCTACAATGGAACCATCCTCTGGAAAAGACCGATCCCGGAATGGTACAATCATCTATTCGCCCTGAAAAGCGGACCGGCGTACCTGCCGCGACGGCTCGTGGCCATCGGAGACCGTGTTTATGTCACACTGGGCATCGATGCCCCCTTGAGTGAACTGGATGCCGCCACTGGTGAAGTTATCCGAACCTTTCCGGATAGCGAAAAGACCTCAGAGATCATCCTTTCGGACAACACGCTCTTTGTTCTGATCGGTCGTCCGGAGAGGTCGGAAGCGACCTATGCTCCCAAGGAAACCTATGTCTGGGATAACGCGGACTGGGCAAGAGTGGAATGGGCCTGGGATAAAAACCCCGCACGGATCATGGCTATCGATCTCTCAAGCGGAAATGCCTTGTGGACCAAGGAATCAGCAGTCGCTCCACTTTCCCTGTCGGCCGACTTCAGAGCCGTCTATTATTTTGACGGCTCAAGATTGATCAGTCTTGACCGCAAAAACGGGAAACAGAGCTGGCAGACGGAAGAAATAAGCACGCGAAGGATTACAACCGCGTATGCACCTAGGATGGTCATCTACGAAGACGTGGTCCTGTTTTCCAGCGGATCACAGGATCTCTTCAGACAAGGCACCATACATGCGTTTTCCGCTCTCGACGGTAAAAAGCTCTGGGATGCTCCTCAACCCGGTTCCGGGCATTATTCTCCTGAGGATGTATATGTAATCAATGGGGTCGTCTGGACCGGACGGACCGCGAACGTTCAGGACGACGGCAAATATACCGGCCGGGACCTCCATACAGGAGAGGTAGTAACGGAAATCGATGGCTACAATGAAATATACTGGTTCCATCAAAGATGTTATCCGGGCAAGGCAACCAAAAACTACATTATTCCTTCCCGTACAGGTATCGAATTCATAGACCTCGAAAAGAAATATTGGGACGTGAATCACTACACCCGTGGCGGGTGCCTTTATGGCATCATGCCCAGCAATGGACTGATCTATACGCCCCCTCATGCCTGTGCCTGTTACATGGAAGCAAAACTGAACGGGTTCTGCGCCCTGGGGCCTGACGATGATTCCGGACCTGATCCTAAAGCGGTCCCGGAAAACAGACTCGAAAAAGGACCGGCTTATGAGAGAGATATTACTGATAATGCCGGAGCGGAAGACTGGCCCACCTACCGCCATGATACGAAACGCAGCGGGTATACAACAACAGAGGTTTCATCGGACGTTGGGACCAAGTGGAAGGTAAAGCTTGGGGGAAAATTGAGCAGTCCTGTCGTAGCAGGCAACAGGATATATGTATCCAATGTGGACGCTCATACGCTATATGCGATGGACACGGCCGATGGTAATGTACTTTGGAAGTACACGGTTGGAGGGCGGGTAGACTCACCTCCCACCATTTATAAGGACCGTGTCCTCTTTGGTTCGGCAGACGGATACGTTTATTGTCTCGATGCTGCTGACGGCGCTCTTATCTGGCGTTTTCGTGCAGCCCCTATGGATCTCCGTATGGTTGCGTTCGAGCAGGTGGAATCCGTATGGCCAGTGCACGGAAATATCCTCGTGCAAAACGACAGGGTCTACTGTGTTGCCGGAAGATCAGTGTTCATGGATGGTGGAATGCGTCTGCTTCAATTGAATCCCGTAACCGGCGAGAAACTATCTGAAATCATACTCAATGAAATCGATCCGGAAACCGGTAAGAACCTTCACGAGTATGTGGAGGGCCTGAATATGCCGGTCGGATTGCCCGATATTCTATCCAGCGACGGGAAGTACCTCTATATGCGTTCCCAGCAATTCGACCTCGAAGGAAACAGGAAGCATATCGCGGTCAGGGATGTTGGTGATCAAACAGGCGAAGGCGCGCATGTCTTCTCTCCGGTCGGATTCCTGGACGATTCGCAATTTTCCAGGTCATATATGATGTTCGGCAAAAGTGTGACCAGCGGTTGGGGCGCGTGGGAAGTCATGGGCCGACTCACGCCGTCCGGGAGGCTGATCGCAGTTGATGATCAGAACGTTTATGGATACGCACGCAAGCCGGAATTCCTTTCCGAGTCGATCGTGCTGGAATACCAGTTGTATGCGTCAGCGAAATCAAGCAGCCCGGAAGATATCGAGAGAGTGAACCAGCCACTGTTCCCGGCGCCAAAAGCAAAACCTAAAACGGCCGCTCCGGCCGAGCCTGTGGCAGAGACAGACCCCACGGCCACAACGGAGGCGAAAACCGCTCCGAAACCGAAGGTCGGCGGGATGGCTAATATGCCTGTCAATTTTCTAGCTACCGGAGATTGGAAACTCCGGCAGGGGCTTCCGGAAGATCAACAATCGGCCCTGAATTTCAAATGGCAGGTGGATAAACCGGACATTCAGGTTCGCGCCATGGTAGTTGCCAATAACACGCTCTTTATCGCGGGTCCTCCGGACGTTGTGGACGAAGAAAAGGCATTTTTCGCAATGGACGATGAGACTATTCTGGAAAAGCTCGCCGAGCAGAGCGCGCTTCTCAAAGGCAAAGACGGTGCCCGTCTTTGGGCCGTATCCACTCAAACAGGCGAGAGGCTCTCCGAGTACAGGCTGGGTTCCCTGCCGGTCTGGGACGGCATGATTGCGGCAGACGGAAGGCTGTATATGACAACTATGGACGGCGACGTCGCCTGTCTCGCTAAAAAACAATAATGATTTAACAGTGACGAGCCTAAACTATCCCAGCCTGCCTCTGCTTTCCAGGGTATCGGCGACCTTCTTTAATCCCATGCCTTCCAGAATGTCTCTCGCAGGCCAACCATTGGCCGTGTTCCAGCCTTCGAAATCGTAGAACATGGTCTTCCATTCCTCGAACTTGGCTCGGTCGATAGTCCTACCTGCATTGGTGGTATAGGCCCACTTGCCGTTATTGTATGTGGGCATGACATGCTCTTTGGAAGGAACGTCGTAGATATAATCAGGAAATACTTCCTGATCCCGATGCCTCCCCTGCAACGCCCAGATAGCCCTTTCCAGTGTCCATATCTTCCGCCCGATCTCCATGCCGTCGGCAAAGGAGATATTATCCCCGGTAACCGCGTTCCAGAATTTAGGCTCGGCTTCCGGGGTTGCACCTACTCTATCCGGGGTATTGTTGGTGAAGAACATCGGCCATCTCCATCCGCAAAACCCGGTGCAATCGATCCAGAATCTCTCGTAATGCCGGTGCCAGGCCACCTGCTTGACTTTGTGAATGGAATAGATGCCTGTCGGCCCCTCGCCGTAGTCCAGCATGAAGGTGTCGCCCGCGTATGGAATCATGGTTGAAGCAACCATCTCCACCGCCTTCTCTGCTGAAAGATAAGGTTCCACACCGGCCCGCATCATGGCCATAGGCATCCAGTGAAGGGGATAGTTGAAGGTGTGCATCATGATGTCCCGCTCCCCCAAAAGTGACCCATAGCCCCATTCCACTTCGACCCTGGGATCGTAGTGCTCGGCAGAACCCCAGTACGGCAGATTCAGCAGCCCGCTGGACAGGTCCTTTTCGTATCTGCCCCATTTGACCGCTGCCCTGGCAATCCCTTCGCTCAGGTCGTCGCCGATTCCTTCGCGCATGGCGATCCTGCGCATCAGCGCTTCAACGAATTCCAGTGTGTCGAATTGCTCTATGGGCAGATCGCATTCGATCTCCTTTCCTGGCCCCAGGACCCCCAACCGGTAAAGTCCCATAATGTAGTTTTTGGGCGGCGCGATATGCCAATGGTTGATGCCGTACGAATGCAGCAGGTCAGTTGCCCTCATTTTGTCAATGCGCGGGCCCCGCATCCACATGTATTCCACGGTGCTGGCACAGATTGACTCGTTACTTCTTCCGCTCGCCAATCGCATGCGACACCCCCGCGGACAGGATGCGCACGCCGCGGCCCGGGCCGGTTCGAGCGGCACAGTCATGTTATGCGTGTTCCCCCCGCTGGGCGCGCCATTGAACAGCATGAAATCTCTTGATTCCATCCTGGGGTCGAGCGGATCATCCACATCCCACTGGAATTGGTTGAACCATAGTCTGGCCTCCGTCAACGCCTGGGGATTAGCAATGGGCACGCTTCCCGTCCCTATGACGCTGACGGCCTTGAGTTTCTTCGCACCCCAGACTCCTCCGAATCCGCCCTGCGCCCCGGTGCTGCCCGCCCCGTGCACAATAGAGGCTATCCTGCTCCTGTTCTCTCCCGCCAGACCAATGCACGCCACCGCCGGAACTTGAGTCGTATAGCCATCATCCACTTCTACCCATTCGCCGTATCTTGCCTCGGGCATTACGCGTCGCGTGATCTCCCCCTGAGTATCCACGACATCCAGCCCCCAGAGGCCCTGGGCCTTTTCAATGCTAACCTTGTCGTTGATGATGTTGATCCAGACCGGTTCATCGGAAGCTCCTTCAATCACAACTCCGTCCCAGCCGGCGTATTTCAATTGCGCCGCGAAGCGCCCTCCCCAGTTGGTCCGGCTGAACCATTCTACGGGATAATACATGGGTGCCAGACCCTGGAGTTCGCACCTCCCGGAACTGGGAACGTAAGTGCCGGAAAAAGGCGCAGTCATTATGGTCATCACGTTTCGGGGATCGAAGGCGTCAAAGGGTAATTGATCGCCCACCAAATCAAAAAAAATGGCAGCGCCGATGCCGTGCGCGCCCCCGAATTCCTCATATTTCTCGGTGGCGATTGTGTCGATCGACTTTGTGGTCAGATTTACTCTTAAGATCTTACCGATATATCCACCCATCATTGGAACATCCTCCTATCTCTCGAAGCCACAAATTCCCCCTTTTTACGTTGGCGAAAGCCAATCTTACACATACAATCCAGCGTGTCCCACCGTGTAGTGGAAAATAGGTTTTCTGACGTTCCTTACCGTCAGCGGCCCATGTTCCACTCCTTCGGGGATAAAAGCGGCAAAGCTCTTGTTTGTCTTATATTGCTTTCCCTGTACCCATAATTCGACTTCACCATGCAATTTATGTATGTCATCGAAATCAGTTCCAAAAAAGGCGATTATTTCCGGGAAAGCATGCGTATGCTTGCCTACAAACGTTACGTCCTGTCCCTTCAATCCGGACAATTCCTCAGGCCAAATCCACGATGTTTCGGCATGAAACTTGGACCCTGGCACGACATCGCTGTCCAGGTGCGCAACACGGTGAATAAAATCATCCGGGATCTCCTTCCTAAAGGCGGGAGTTTTTCGGCCGGCCTTGTCTTCGAAAACAAAGTATTTGCGCATGTCCTTTTCACCGGCGTATTTCCCAGACTTGTCGCCGAGAACAGTATGGTCATATGAGGAAGTGAAGCCCATGCTGAAATGGAATATCGGTCTTTCTATTGGCCCCATATTTAAAGGACAGTGTCTCATCCCTGCAGGGAAAATAGCAATGCAGCTCTTGTTAAATCTCACAGGCTGGTCTTCCAGCCAGAACTCCATTTCGCAGCCCAGGTCGGAAGGATCCTCAAAATTGGTGCCGAAAAAGGCAAAAAGCTCGTCAAAGGGGTGCATGTGCGGCTGTGGCCCGATCTTGACGCCGGGCTCGAGATTCTTCATCATTTCCGCCGCCTTTTTTGCAGCTATGGGGCTAACCATATCCGGCGGAAAAAACCAAAGACACTCGGAATAAAATGTTCCAGGTCCCACCTCCCCGTCTATATACAACACATGCTCCATGGAACGATTTTCGCCGGGGATATATTCTTCAAGAGGAGTATCCGGTAACCCCCAGGCAAGCACCACATTCTCTTTCATTTCAGTAATTATGTACTCTGGTTTGAATTCTGCCATTTGTCTTCTCCCAACGGACGGGCCTCCCGGATTTCCCAAAGCCGTCGCCAGGTTGAGCGGCGAAATAAAAAAACCGGCTGCCGGTATGGCCAATCCCGATTTCAGAAAGGTTCTGCGTGATAGTCTATTCTTCATAAAACCTCCTTTCATTTGAAACGACTACCTCACAAACAATCGTTGTTATATGCAAAAATCACTGTTCGCGATATTAAAGAGAGTTTGGTTTATAAAACCTCCCTTTATTGGTACCAAAACGAATAAAAATTACCGTTGGTGTGTCAAGGTCCCTATCAATGAATGATATCGTAGAGGTCCATTCTTGTCAAGTTTCGGTCCTTGGCAGGTGTTGATCCATAACACGATTTATCTGAAGCTAAAATCTATGATGGCACATTCTTGACAATATTCGCCGGCGATAAAACCATGGCCATAGTCCAAACAACAACACACGCCTTTACCTAAAGCTAACCCAGCGGCAGTGGCAGATTATTCCAGCTGGCCTTCCCCGATGGGAACCTCCGGAATGGTAATGATAAGCAAAAATGACAACAGCGTCGTCAGCGCTCCGAGCCAGAATACGCTCCTCAAACTGGCAGCCATGGATGCCCGAATGGCATCAACTGTTTTCTGAAAAAGCGCATCTCCTTCACTTCCCATTTCCATGAAAGCATTTTCAAGCGCCGCCATATCAGGATCCGACAGAAGCACCTGGGAATCCACCAAAGAGGCCATTGTCTCTTTGTCTGCCATCTTCTCCAATCCATCCGGTAATAAAACAGCAAGTGTTTTGGCATATGTGGCCCGCTCGGCTGAACCGAGAATAGCGGGAGCGATCGCCACACCCATCATCAGACAGAAAAAGATAGCGCCCATAGCCGCACCCAGCAGCCTTTTAGGAACTGCATTCTGGACGACCATTGTATTCACCGTCGGAATAGCACCCAGTCCCAGACCGGCCACCGTTGAGATGATCACACTGAATAGAATAGGACTATCCTCAGATAATAAAATGACG
>CAYUYB010000021.1:0-16211 GCA_964449025.1 uncultured Desulfobacteraceae bacterium | reverse complement strand
CGAAGGCATTAACAGCATGGTAAATACGTAAGGTGCCACCCAGCCGGGCGGGGCACTCAGCTGCTGATGACCGGCACGGGAGAGCCGGAAAGGGAAAAAGGGATAGCCTCCGGTCATGGCCATGCTTTATGTCAGCTTAACGGTAATCCCCACGTCCTGTTTATAATAAAACTTATAATCCATACATATTAAAGGATATGCCCTTGAACACATTATTGGACCTTTCGGAGATTAATCGGAAAATAGGGCAGCTGTTTATGATCGGAGTCCCCGGCATATCTCTGGATGAAGATACAGAACGCCTTATTGGTGATTACAACCCTGGGGGTGTTATCCTTTTTTCCCGGAATATTATTAACCCTTTACAATTAGCCAGGCTCTGCCGCGACTTGCAGAAGATCTCCATAAGATATCATGGCATCCCCCTTTTTCTTGCAGTGGACCAGGAAGGGGGCAGGGTGGCCCGATTACAGGATCCTTTTACTGTTTTTCCCGGGAATGAGGCGATCGGGATGGATCAAGACCCTGTTGACAGGGCAAGAGAATTCGGGACTGTCACCGCAAGGGAGATGAGAATCGTTGGGTTAAACATGGATCTCGCTCCGGTAGTGGATGTGCGAACGGGCGAGCCGGAAAGGCATCTGAAGGGGAGAATATTCAGTGATGACCATAAAACTGTAGCCCTTTTGGGACAAACGGTGGTAAAGACACTGCAGGCAAACGGGGTAATGGCAGTAGCCAAGCATTTTCCCGGTCTCGGTCAAGCACGCATGGATCCGCATCTTGACCTACCCAAGATAGACCTGGATTTCAGTAAGATTGATGAAGTGGATATCCCTCCCTTCAAGGCCGCCATAAAAGCCGGGGTTTCCGCCGTTATGACATCTCACGCGGTCTATTCCGGTCTGGATCCTGAACATCCCGCCACACTGTCACCTATTATCCTCCAAGGACTCTTGAGGGGTAAGTTGGGTTTCGACGGATTGATCATTACAGATGATCTGGAAATGGGTGCCATTGCGAAAAGATGGGGTGTATCACAAGGGGCCCTTGCTGCCTTCAGGGCGGGGGCGGATATCCTTCTTGTATGTAAGGATCAGAAAAACTTCCTGGAGGGCCTTTCCCTGATTAGAGAGAAGATATTGCGCCAGCGGATATCAGTTGAGAGATTATCCCAATCGCTGGAAAGGATCAAATCGGTAAAGTCCAGGTTTATTGATATTAAAGAAAGGGTATTGCTCAAGAACGTGAAGGGATATTTTGGTTCAAGGATCCGGAAGGCTTGAGTATATTTCGTTTACACTTCTCCCGGACTCGTTCTAGGGTATACTATTCGCTATTTATTTGTGTTAACTAATATCCGGGCTCACAGACACTGTATGGTAAGATTGAAATTCGAAATCAAAAGCACGAATATCGAAATGGTTCGACTTCCCGTTCGACAAAAGCTCAGGGCCCTGAGCAAGTCGAAGGGCAATATCGAATGACAGAGATTCAAATGACCAAAACGACATCCATAATTTTATCTGCTTATCCTTTTGAACATTTGAATTTTGAATTTGTTTAGGATTTCGATATTCGAATTTCGGATTTAATCACTATCTCAATATTGAGATTCTGAGAGAATATATCAATACAGTATACATGGAATCTGACATTGCATGTCTGGTCAATTTTAAATTTATGCAATTTCGCACTTGTCCAAAATCGGTTTTTTCTTTGGACAGCATCTGCAGTATGTGAAATAGATACCTTGGATTCTGCGGTCCCCAGTGAAACAGGCTTCGCCTTTCACCGGGCAGGCAACCCTTCGACAAAGCTCAGGGCCGTGAGCATGTCGAACGGTGCACAGAATGTCAAAAAACATGGTCCCTGGATTCCGCGATCAAGTCGCGGAATGACAAAAGAAATTGGAGTCTGTCATTCTTCGGCTCGACCGAAGAGTCCATGGTTTTTGTCATTCTTCGAACCTGGATAAAAGCGTTTCCAGGGCATGCTTGATCGAAGAATCCGCACAATTGCCCATCGCCTTGCATGTTTTGTACGCCATATTTGAGACAAGAAAAGCTGAATTCTTGATTGCGAAAGGCATTGTGTAAAATCAAATACTTAGCTGTCCGAAAAGCCGAAATTATATCTATTTAGGACAGCAATGATGCAATCTATTATTTCATAGGGGTCAACGAAACGGGGTGGTTTTATGAGATTAATGCTGTCGGTCCTCCAGTCGCCTTTTATATGCTCTACGATCTCCTTCCTTGGGGATAATCTCTCTGCCTTTAAGCATCAAAATAACTATAAGCCCCAGGATCATAAAGGCCTGTGTAAGGCCCAGAAGCCCCCCGAAAATCTCCTGGTTCATAATAATCAGAGAGCTTAAACCCAGAGAGATGGACAGGAGGGCGATGATGCAGACCGTCTCTTTCTCGTTAAAACCCATGAACAGGAGTCGGTGATGCAGGTGATCTTTATTAACACAGGTGAGTAATTCTAAAAAATCGCCCGCCATACCGTTTTTTATCCGTGAAAGATTTACATAGATCATGTCAAATATCAACACGCTGAATATAAGGATAGGCGCGGTTAGAGAAACAAAATGGCTGGTATTGGACCATTTCCCCAGAACGGCAAGTCCCGCGAGGGTAAAACCTAAGAATGTGCTCCCGGCATCTCCTAAAAAAATCAGGGCCGGTTCTCCAATCCTGAAGTTATACGGCATGAATCCCAGGCACGAGCCGGCCAGGGCAATGGAGAACCAGCCGAGGGCGGGGTGGGCGGTTTTAAAGGCTATTATCCCCAGAAAGGCGGCGATGATGATGGCCATTCCCGAGGCCAGGCCGTCCAGCCCGTCGAAAAAATTGAGGGCGTTTGTGATGCCTACCATCCATATCACTGTTAAAGGGATATTTACAAAGGGCCCCCAGGGTGTATGGTAAAAAAAGGTAAGTTGAATATCTCCACAGAGTATTACTATGAGAGATATAAGTGTCTGGAAGATTAATTTCAGGAGAGCAGGTAAAGGCCGGAAATCATCCAAAAGCCCCATGATTAAGATAAGGGTGGAGCCAAGTAGAAGGACCTTCATCCCGGGGTAGAACACGTTATTGAATAAAATAGATGAGAGGAAGGCCAGATAAACACCCAGTCCTCCTAAGAGGGGTGTGGGTTTCAGGTGTATCTTACGCCAGTTCGGTCTGTCGAGAATATCTAATTTTAGCGCTGCCATGCCGCAAAAAGGCATTATGAAATAAGCGGCAATAAAGGAGAAGACCATTATGTAAAGCCACCTGAGGCCCGAGTCAAAATAGAAGTATTTGATCGGGGGAAGCGTCAGAAACACTACCAGGGCGCCTGCCACAGATTTCTGTATTATTCTAAGCGTCAAGTTTGATCCCTTTATTTTCAAGAGATGTTTTATATACCTCCCTGATGGCGTTCACCATCGCGTCCGCGCTGAATCTATCAGTAACCCTTCTCCGGCCCTCTTTTCCCATCCTAGTAGCAAGATGTCTATCATTCAACAGTTTTTTCAGAGCATCTCCAAGCTCCTTTATATCCCCCGGCCTCGTGAGAAGACCATTTATCCCGTGTTTCACGATTTCCGGGATACCACCAACCCGGCTGGCCACAACAGGTTTTTCCATTGCCATGGCCTCCAGCAGGACCCTTCCCATGCCCTCAAAAAAGGAAGGCAGAACAGCAACATCAAAGACCCTTATAATCTCCGATACATCCGCCTGAAATCCGGTAAATATGACCGAGTCGGTGAGGCCAAGGTTATGCGTAAGAAGACGAAGCTTGTCTTCAAGATAACCTTCGCCCACAATCACAACTCTTGCGTTATCTATATCCTTTTTAATATCTTTAAGGGCCCTGATAAGGAGTTCGTGGCCTTTGCCTTCCCATAATTTTGATACTATCCCTATAACCGGGTCATTGGGTCCGATACCCCATTTCTCTCTTGCCGTCTGCCCTTCGTCAAAGGTCGCTGGCTGGAACCTTTTTAGATCTATTCCGCTGTATATCTTGATTATCTTATCTTCTGTTGTCACGCCCTCTTCCAGGGCCCAATCTATAAGGGGTTGGGATATGAAGATCATCCTGTCACATAAACGAGAGGCCAGCTTTTCAAGATTTCGGTACAGCAGTTGCCTCCAGGCGGGTTCCTGGCCATGAAAGGCGAATCCATGCACGGTATGAATGACGACGGGCACCCCGGCTATCCGGGCTGCCAGACGGCCTACAAATCCAGCCTTGGAGTTATGGGTATGTACGATATGATAATAATTTCTCCTCAAGAAAGAGGCAAGGTCAAAAACCGCAAGAAGATCCTTCACGGGATGGATTGGTTGAACCAGATTCTTGAAGGTATGGACCTTCATATGGTTTTTTTGAACCAGTTCTATCAGACGGCCGCCGGGCGCACAAGCCAGCTCAACCCTAAACACTTCCCCTTCCATTCCCTTCATGGAGAGGAATGTGTTTATGCCAGAGCCGCTGATAACAGGCAATGTGTGAATATGCAAGACCTTGATCATAATCCGTGTAAATATATTAAGGTAATTCTTGCAATCCTTTCAAATCAGAATTTATATTATAATTTTATGGTTCGTCCGGTTAATGAATACGCCAGTCAGTCTCCATGCAAGAACATTCTTTTTCCCCATGAACGCTGTCAGCCATCAGCATTCAGCTATCGGCGAAAGAGATTAAAAAAACAAAGAATTAACTGAGAGCTGATTGCTGACCGCTGAAAGCTCCATCCATAAAGTAACCATTTGTGGATGGGCGTTTGTTAATGATATGTAAATACTTTGTGCCATATGGAATATGGGGTTCTGTTGGTTTTTTTCAAGACGACATATATTAGATTTGAGCAAGGATTCCAGCGAAACCATTTAAGACAAAATCACCAACCCTTGACCCCTTGGACCCTCATTTACTACTTTACATACTTTACATACTCTTAAAGCGGATGAGACACTTTTGTCAGCAGGGCGCCTATGCTTTTACAAAAATGTAACCCGGGATATCTAATCAGTGGTTTTATTAACATCTAATCAATTGAATATGCAATATATTTTGTTTATAATCATCCCCGATCATCTTGGCACGATGCTTGCTCTAAGATTAATCTGTAGGTCTTTGGGCCGGAGGAATTTGAGATAATACAGTCAGTCACACTTGATGAGAATCGATTTTTCTCGAGGCCATTTGCAGCATGTGAAATCGATACCTTGGATTCTGCGGTTCCCGGTGAAACAGGCTTTGCCTTTCACCGGGCAGGCAACCCTTCGACAAAGCTCAGGGCCGTGAGCATGTCGAACGGTGCACAGAATGTCAAAAAACATGGTCCCTGGATTCCGCGATCAAGTCGCGGAATGACAAAAGAAATTGGAGTCTGTCATTCTTCGGCTCGACCGAAGAATCCATTGTTTCTGTCATTTTTTGGCGCTGGATAAAAACGTTTCCAGGGCATAGTGGATCGAACAATCCAGAGGATCGGCAACCGCGTTGCACGTTTTATAGGGCATTTTTGAGATAAAAAAACCCGAATTCTTGATTGCAAGACGCGCTGTGTGAAATCAAAAACGAGCATATGTAATCATTAGAAAAAGGAGGAATAGACATGAATTGCCTGACCACTGATGACGTGTTGAAAGAGGTTAAAGCTAAGGAAATCAGCTTCATACAGTTCTGGTTTACCGATGTGTTGGGGGTTTTGAAGAGCTTTGCCATCACTCCTTCCGAGCTGGAGGAGGGGCTGACAGAGGGAATGGGATTCGACGGATCATCCATTGAAGGTTTCGCCAGGATACATGAGAGCGATATGATCGCCAAACCGGACCCTACCACCTTTCAGCTTGTACCTTGGTTTAACGGGGAAAGACCTGTCGCTCGAATGTTTTGCGATATCCTTAATCCGGACGGTACACCCTATGAAGGCGACACGCGTTATGTCTTCAAACGACTCCTGACAAAGGTAGCTGAAAAGGGGTATACATTTTATCTGGGGCCTGAGCTGGAGTATTTCTATTTTAAAAACGAACAGTGCACGGACATAATAGACAGGGGTGGGTATTTCGACTCCCGGCCACTTGATCTGGGAAGCAGCCTCAGGAGAGATACTATCTTTGCCTTGCAGAATATCGGTATCGATGTGGAATACAGCCACCACGAGGTTGCTCCAAGCCAGCACGAGATAGATCTTCGCTATGACGAGGGTTTGAGAATGGCGGACAAGACCATGACGTACAGGCTGGTAGTGAAAGAGGTAGCCAGACAGAACGGTGTCTACGCCACCTTCATGCCCAAGCCGATCTTTGGTGAAAACGGGAGCGGGATGCATGTCCACCAGTCACTTTTTAAGGGAGATCGTAACGCCTTCTATAACGCGAAAGACAAGTATCACCTCTCTGATATCGCGAAGCAGTACATAGCGGGTTTGATGAGACACGCGCCGGAGATAACCGCTGTAACCAATCAGTGGGTCAATTCATACAAGCGCCTTGTGCCGGGTTACGAGGCCCCGGTCTATGTGTCATGGGCGAGGCGCAATCGGTCTGCCATGATCAGGGTCCCCATGTATAAACCCGGGAAAGAGCAGGCCACCAGGATAGAATTCAGATCCCCTGACCCTTCATGCAATCCGTATCTGGCGTTTGCGGTGATGCTGGGTGCCGGTCTTCAGGGAATCGACAATAAATACGAATTGCCCGATCCTGTTGAAGAAGATATCTTCGAGATGAACCCTGAGGAGAGAAGGGCTCACGGAATCACGGACCTGCCGGGGAATCTCTACGCGGCCACATTGGAAGCGGAAAAGAGCCAACTGGTGAAGAAGATCTTAGGAGAACACGTATTTAATAAGTTCATAGAGAACAAGAAGATTGAATGGGATCATTACAGAACCCACGTAAGCAAGTTTGAACTGGACAGGTATCTGCCAAGGCTGTGACAACAAATGAGGTCATTCCTCTAGGGCCTCTTCCCCGAACAGGCCATGTTTGATCGGTTCGTTCGGGGAACGAACCCTACAAAACCATTATTCTGATCCGTAGGGCCTGTTCCCCGAACAGGCCGTGTTTGATCGGTTCGTTCGGGGAACGAACCCTACACGCCACTCAAATGAGGGCCGTCCATAAGTTTATCAGTTGATTTTATTTTGAATATTGTCTAGGCTTCTATCATGCCCAGACAAGCCAGGATTGATAAGCCCGGAGCCCTCCATCACACAATACTCATAGCGCCCCTCTATCTCATGTCATGAGTAGACCGCTCACACGATATGCCGTCAGACTTAGCCATCGATACAGGCGGCGCGGAAAGGTCTTTCAAAACAGGCATAAATCCATTCTGTGTGACACCACAACCCGTTTTGAGTTTGTCTGTTGAAAGGGGTCAAAGAATCGCATGAAGAGTTGGGGCTTGATCTATAGAAGTAAATAAACTTATAAACTTATGGACGCCACCATAAAGGAGTAAGAAATGAGAAAGGCTAGAATAATACGGTTGAGATCAGTAATAGGCATGTTTTTTGTTTGTTTTACAACACTGGCGCATGCGGATACCTTTGCTGCTGAGCCTGCAGGCAAGGCGGAAAGTGTTTCATTTGAGGTGCTCAATCCTGAGGCCGAGATGATCATGGCATCTGATATATCCATTATTACTCCCCGGGTTGAGGACTTATCCGACAAGAATATCGGGTTGATCTGGTGCGGTAAGTCCGGTGGAGAATTTTTTCTGGACGCGACAGAGATATTACTTAGGGAGAGATATCCTTCGGCCGCGATCTCAAGGTATACCCTGGGCGCGGATAATGCCATGGAGAAGATATCGCGGGATGTGGATACCTTTGTTTACGCAGTGGGAGATTCCGGCCAGGGAGCCTGGGACAGCGTATCACTAACCATAGAACTGGAAAAACTCGGCAAGCCCGGTGTTGCTATTTTTGGTGAACACCTGATGTATAATGCAAAGGTATCCTCTTACCATTATGGGATGCCGTCGGTGCGTATGGTGCCCCTACCCAGCGTGGAATTTTACCCAAACAGGGCAAGCGCGGAGGATATGATGCCGTGTGCCGAAGCGGTTTTAGAGGATATAATAGACGCGTTAACCCGTCCAATAAAGCCTTCGGAGAAAACTGCCGGTTTGAGACCGAAAAAGACGACATCTGACACTGTAAGGATCACAGCCGACAACCTGGAATCGGCCTATGAGCAATTTTACCGGTTATTCATGGATAATGAATGGGGCGATGGACTCCCAATGGTCCCTCCCACGCCTTATAATGTCGAACAGATGTTAAAGGCAACCAGCCTTTCACCTGAAACGGTATTAGGGACAATATCGTCACCGGACGGGCGTACCGATTTAGCCGATGTCACTGTGGGAAAGGTTGCTGTAAATGCCGTAATGGCCGGTGCTAGACCGGAATATTTTCCGGTTATTATCGCTGCCATGGAAGGGATATCGGACAGGGGTTTTTCTCATCATGTCTTTTCTTCTGACGGTTCATTCAACCTTTTTATAGCTGTAACCGGACCCATTGCCAAAAAGATCAACATGAACTCCGGAACAGGTCTTTTAGGTCACGGATGGCGGGCCAATAATACCATAGGACGCGCCGTGAGGCTGTGTATGAATAATATAGGCAATCTTAAACCGGGAAAGCTTGATACGGCACTAACCGGCAGGGCATCATCTCATACCTTTTATGTGCTGGCTGAAAACGATGATTTGAGTCCCTGGGCTCCTTATCACACCGCGCGGGGTTACAGTGCGGAAGACAGTTATGTTACGGTGTCCGGTATAGGTCTGGGCGGCGATTTCACTATTTACGGGGGAGGAACCGGAGACGCCTGGACAGTTGATGGCCTTCTGAAAGAAATTATTAATAAAATAGCACCCAACCGCCGTATGTTCGCTTCATACATGCCGGGTATCGGTTCAGGGGCCTTTGCCAGACCATTCAACTATATTTTCGTGTTGAGTCCCGATACGGCACGGGAACTCAAGAAACTGGGCTTTACCAGGCAGGGCCTGCAGGATTACATTATCGACAAGACATCAGTTCCCTACGAGGATTTAAGCGAGGCCGAGATACGGGGCCTCAAAAGGAGGCTTTCCGAGAAGACCGAGGCCTTTGGGGGAACCGATAATATCCCTGAAGACCGGATACCTTTGTTCTGGGAAAACCTTAAACCCGGAGGTAAGATACCCGTTATAGTTTCACCGGAACATCTCAACATCTTTGTATCGGGTAATGTGTCGGGCTATAATTTTGGAGCGATCTATCTGCTAGGGGCCCATGCGATAAAACCTGTTCGACAAAGTGAGGTAGATTATGGAATCAGGCAATAACAGGAACATAAGCAGGAGAACCTTTATTCAAAGCAGCGCGGCCGCAGTAGCGGGCCTGGGTTCGGGAGCGGCATTAGGCTGTATGGATGTGGAAAATGGAGCGGGGGCGAAGGGCATCGTCACCCTGGAAATACTGGAGCCGCACGGCGAGCTTGCGTTTCCCGAGAGGCGGGGCCTATTCGCGCCGCGCCTCATGGATCTGAATGGAAAAAAAATCGCCATAATGGCGATGGGAGCGGATTCCATGGCCTTTTTCGATGCAATAAAGTCCATGCTGAGGAATAAGTACCCCGGGGTTGAGTTTGTTCATTTCAGTTACGGAGGCCCGAACTCGCCCGACATTTCCCCCCAAATAGCGAGTGAGTGCGACGGCTGGATTGACGGTGTTAAGGCGTCGGAGACCGGCTCCAGACACGATACCGGCGCCAGGCTGGAAAAACTGGGCTGCCCCGGAGTGGCAATTGTGTCAGACGCCATAATAAAGGCGAAAAAATTGCTGGTAGATATAAACGGCATGCCGACGTGCCGCGTTCTTGCTGTACCGGCGGTGGATTACCTTGTCGCCAAGACTGACCCCGAATTAATGAAACCGGTCGCGGAAGCGGCCTTTGACCGTATACATAACGCGCTTATCAGCCCGCTGACAAAAGAAGAGATGGAAGTCGAGGATTTCAGCTATGACTATTCCCCCAAAAAATTCACTGGATCCGATTATTCCGAGGCGATCGAAAGATTTCAGCAGTACTGCGCTGAAAATTTCATGACCGACGGTATGCCCGTGGTCCCTCCCACGAGAGAGGCTGTGGACAGAATGCTCGCGGGAACAGCCTATCCGCCTGACAAGGAAATAGGGCTTATGTTTCCGAAGCAAGGCAGGGCGACTGTAGAAAAAATTGCCATAAACGCGGTTATGGCAGGGGCAAAACCAGAGTATCTTCCTGTCATTATCGCCATGATCGAGACCATTACCGCCAAAGACTTCAACCAGTATCATATTGTTAATGAGATCCTGCCTATAACCTTTATCAGCGGACCGATTGTTGAAGAGATCGGACTTAATAACGAAGTCGGCTATCTTGCTCCGGGTCATAGGGCCAATGCCACTATCGGAAGGGCAATGCTTATGTGCATGATAAACATAGGCTGGCGCCGTATGGATGTCTATTCATCGCCTGGGGGCCTGGGTCAGCCTGCCGCTTATGCGAATTACATAATACCGGAAAATCAGAAGGCCAACCCGTGGGAGTCCTATGGGGTTTCAAACGGGTTCAAAACCCACGAAAGCACCGTAACCATATGCGAAGGGATCTTTATTTCACGAGGGCCCTCTGAGACCCTGAGCATGGCTGGTTTTGAAGATAAACTGGATCAGATGAGAGGTTTATTCTCCCCTTCCTCTGAAATATTCGGCTTTTTTGGCATGCCCCAAAACGGCGTCGATATGCGGCATATGATTGCGATTCATCCGACATTTGCGCGACAGTTGGCAGATGCCGGTTTTAGCAGAGAGTCTTTTATAAAGTGGCTGCATGACAAAAATACGATTAACTGGGACAGGATGAATGAGGGTGAGCGAAAAGAGTTTAGAGAAATGGTGGCTGAAGGTAAAATTGTCGGGATAAGGGTTGAAGACTGCGGGCCAGGGCTTTACAGGGAGCCTTTTGCCGAACCTTCGGATGTGGCCGTTATTGTGGCCGGGACAGGTGCGGGCGGAGTGATTGTTTTTCAGACTCCCTGCGGCTCAACCGCCAATGTTGAGGATGTTGAGGTGACAAGGCCTTACATGCACAAGGTAATACGTGGCGCCACGCTTACAAAGGAAGGGAGGTAAAAGGGCATGGCGGGACAGGGGGTTGACTGCTGATGGCTGATTGCTTTCATTCAAAAACACCGGTTTTTGGATTAATGGTAATTTAGACCACTGAAGTAAGAAAGGAGAAAAACCATGACAGACAAACAAAACGAAAAGAATGATGTTTCCCGTAGAGGTTTCCTGAAAGGCGCGGCTACCGCAACCCTTGGTGTCCCTCTTCTGGGGCTACCCCTTGCCTGTAAGATGGAAACCGGGGAGGATTTAACTGACCATGGCGATATAACCCTTGAGGTCTTGAACCCCAGGGCGGTGCTCCATTCCGTGCCCGTGACCGGGCTTTCAGCTCCACGGCCCAAGGATCTGGCAGGCAAGAAGATAGCGCTGCTCAGTGAAAAAGCCGATTCCGTGGTCTTCTTTGACGCTATGGAAAAACTGCTGAGAGATAGGTATCCAACCGCGACGATCCTGCGTTTTCCCTCCGCCGCCAGTCCAATGGTGCCCGATAACTCTGCCCAAGTCGCGGCGCAATGCGATATCTGGTTACAGGGAGTCAAGACTTCAGGATCAAGCAGCAATGATAGCGAAGCAAAGCTGGAAAGACTTGGCAGGCCCGGAGTTACATTCACGGCCGATGGCCTTCTAGAGCAGAGGAAAAGGCTGGCGGAGGTGAAGGGGATGCCGACACTGCGTATCATTACTATACCCGCGATAAAATTTTTTGCGAGTGAGAAGTCCCCGGAAAAGATGATGGATATTGCCGGTTCGGTATTCGAGGCAACCGTCAAGGGCCTGACCGATCCCCTGACAGAGGAGGAGAAAAATCCGCCGCCTTTCACCTATGACTACGGTCCCATTACCTTTACCGGTAAAAGCTATACCGAGGCCAATGAAAGATTCCAGCAGTATTGTATTGATAACCAGATGGGCGATGGAATTGCCTTAACACCACCGACCCGGGAGGCCGTAGAATGGATACTCACGGGGACAAGCCGGTCACCTGACGAAGAGATAGGTCTTATGACGCCCCGGGACGGAATGGCAACCATAGAAAAGATAGCCATTAATGCGGCCATGGCCGGGGCCAGGCCGGAGTATCTCCCGGTAATCATAGCGGCAGTCGAAGGCCTGGTGGATAAAAGATTCAACCTCTATCATATCACCACGGGAACGCTCAATTCCAAGGTCCTCATTTGGGTAAACGGAGCAATAGCCAAAGAGATAGGGATGAATTCAGGGCAGGGTTTCCTGGGTTTCGGTTTCCGGGCTAACAGCTCCATCGGGAGGGCGGTCAGCCTGTGCATGATCAACATCGGCTGGGGCCTGAGGGACGCCGAGATAGGCATGCAGGGACAACCGGCCAGATACTGTAATCTTACCTTTGCTGAAAACGAGGAAGAAAGCCCATGGGAGTCTTTTGCCGTGGGATGCGGTTACAAACCGGGAGACAGCACGGTAACCTTGGACGAATGTATTACCATCAACAGCCTGGGACCGGGAGGAGGAATGGACTGTAAGCCAGTGGAACAGGACCTGGATCATCTGGCCAATATGATTCAGAGTTTTATCGGTTCTGTGCCACCCGAGGCCAGATTCGCGAACACGCTGGGGGGAATGCTTACAAACGCGGTTGATATAATCAACAGCACATATTGTGAAATAGGGATATACCCGACACTGGCCAGGCAGGCTGCCGACGCGGGCTATACCAAAGAGGCACTGACCCGGATGCTCTGTGATAAACACCGGGTGAAATGGGACATATTGAAGGAGGATCATAGGGCACAAATTAAAGAGGCCGCGGCTGCCGGCAGTATACCTGGCTTGACATTAGAAGACTGCAAGCCCGGGGGGACAATCCCCACCGTCAACTCTAATCATATTGCCCTGTTAGTAGTCGGGGGCGCGGTGGGACAGTGCATAGGATTTTACGGAGTGGGCTCCACCGGGATAAATCCAGAGAATCCCGGCGCGCCAAGGCCGGATTTTATGACAAAACGGATACACGGGGCTGCCCTGACCAAGGCCGGGCGGTAATTAATCCAAAATGAAAGGGGAACGTCCGTGTTTATAGGAGAGTACGCCTGATGACATATTTGTTTTTGACAAATATGTGCCTAAGGTTATATAAAACACTGAAAATCTGATCAATTATATATAAGCTAAGTCTTGGTCCGCGGCGCATTTTTTTTGAATAACATGGTTTAATAATATAAGCTAACTTTATGATTTTATTCCTTTTACCAGAAATGTATAAGAGGGACTAAACTAGATGTTTTTCAAAGTATCTCTTTATGCATGCCTGATTGTCTTTATCCTTGGCCTGTCTTTTAAGGTCTCGCAATGGTTCATAAGGCCGGTAGGGATCTCGGCAAGGGGTTTCACCTCCCGGGCCAGGTTCTTCGCCTTTGTAAGAGGTTTCACGGCGGTCATCTTCAGCGCCAGGCTCTTCACCCTTGTTAAGGTCTTTATCCTGGATGTGATCCTGCAATGGAGGATACTGAAAGAGGACCGGCTTCGCTGGGTAATGCATATGATGATCTACTGGGGGTTTATGCTGCTTCTCCTGATGCATGGCCTGGGCGAGATTATCACGGCGTCTTTGTTCAGTGATTATTATTCTACCTTGAACCCCTTTTTCTTCCTTAGAGACCTGTTCGGAATAATGGTGATCCTGGGGATAGGGATAGCCGTGTGCCGGCGATATATCCTGAATATCCCGCGTTTCAGGTCCAATAAGATGGATCTTTACGCCATTATCCTGATCGCTGTGATTATATTGTCCGGGATACTGCTTGAAGGGGTGAAGATCACCTCATGCTCTGATTTTACCCGCATGGTGGAAGATTATTCCTTTCTAGAGGAAGAAGAGGATTTAACGGCCTTGGAAAGCTTGTGGGTCAAGGAATTCGGCCTGGTATCCCCCAATGTGTCAGGCCCCTTTGACAGGGAGACCCTGGAGCGGGGGATGGAGAATCATGAAATGAATTGCATGGGGTGCCATTCTTCGCCCAAATGGGCCTTTACCGGGTATGTAAGCGCCAGGATAATAGGCCCGGCGGCCATTTTCCTGGATAGGGCGGGGGCCCCGGGGATCTTGTACCATATCCATATACTGGCCTGCTTTATAGGACTCGCCCTGGTCCCGTTCACCAAGATGTTTCATCTCATATCCACCCCTGTCAGCCTCCTTGCCAACGCCGTCATGGATAAGGAGATATCGCGTCCCGAGAATATAGCAACCAGGCAGGTCATGGAACTGGACGCGTGCGTGCACTGCGGCACATGCAGCCGTACATGTTCCGCCATGATGGGCTATGAGGCGAGAGATAATCCTTATGTCCTACCTTCGGAAAAGATGGTCTTGCTGAAAGACCTTTCCAGGGGAAAGAGGCCGGGTAAGGGTGTTTTAAGGGCGCTACAGGAAGGGGTCTATCTGTGCACCAATTGCGACCGCTGCACGGTGGTATGCCCCGCGGGGATAAACCTGAAAGAGCTATGGATGAGCGTGAGGGAAGCCATTATCCAGGAGGGTGAACCGGAGCCCTTGATGTTGTCCCCCTTATCCCTGGCAAGGGGCCTCAACAGGGAGGCCCTGCCCGCGGATGCATATCTCCTGCCCCTTGACAGGGCCAGAAAGGCGCTCGCGGGTTCCTTTGACCTGCTTAATGAACCGGAAAACCCTATATCGCTTCCGGCTGCCGCGGGTGATGACCATCCCGGCCCGGAGATCGTGGACAATACCTATGCCTATTGTTTTGAGTGCAGGAATTGCACAAACGTCTGTCCTGTTGTGGAGAATTATGAGAACCCGCAGGAGGCCCTGGGATTGTTACCCCATCAGATTATGCGCTGTCTCGGGCTGGGGCTTTACGAATTGGCCTCGGGCGCCAATATGCTGTGGGAATGCGTGACGTGTTATCAATGCCAGGAGCACTGTCCCCAGCAGGTAAAGGTCGCTGACATCCTTTATGACCTCAAAAACACGGCGGTTAGAGATATGAGGGATAACAGATAGGAGAGATTCATGTTGGGTTTACCGTTGATTACGGATCATGTTGCTCTCAAGAGGCGGCCATGAGATACGCCTTTTTTATAGGCTGTCAGATCCCGGCCCGGGTGCCTCATTATGAGTCCTCCACCCGTGCGGTGCTGGAGAGACTGGACGTGGAACTGGTTGATGAGCGGCAGTTCAACTGCTGCGGCTACCCTATGCGCGATACCGATCCCAAGGCCTTTCTGCTTTCTGCCGTAAGAAATCTGGCGCTGGCCGAGAGACTGGGGCTTCCCATGCTGGTAATGTGCAAGTGCGGTTTCGGCACCCTTAAAAAGGCGGAAAGCCTTATGAAGGATGAAGGCGCGCTCCAGGATGAGGTAAGGGAAAGGCTGGAGAGAGAGGGCCTTGCCTACGAAGGCAAGGGCAGTATCAGGCACCTGCTTTCGGTCCTTTACCATGATGTGGGGCTGGATACCCTGCGGTCCAGGGTCTCAAGGCCATACAAGGACCTCAAGATCGCCGTTCATTACGGATGTCACATCCTCAGGCCCAGCAGCATTACCCGGTTTGATGACCCGGTCGCGCCCACCATCTTTGACAGCCTTGTGGAGATAACCGGCGCCAAGAGCGTGGACTGGGACAGAAAGCTGGAATGCTGCGGCTCTCACGCGATGGGGATAAAGGATGATCTTGCCCTGAATTTGACCGTGAAGAAGCTGGACAGCAGTATGGAAGGAGGTGCCGATTATATATGCACCGGCTGTCCCTATTGCCAGATCCAGTTTGACAATGTTCAGGAGATGATCCTTTCCCGTGACGCGGAGAGAAGAAGTATCGGCTCTATCATATTCCCGCAATTGCTCGGCCTTTCCATGGACATAGAACCCGGGATACTGGGAATAGATATGAACAGGATCGATATAAACGATATCAGATCCTATTTGAGCGAGGCTTAGAAGATGCCGAAGGAAAAGATCGGCTCGGTAATGGTTGTTGGCGGTGGAATCTCCAGGATGCAGGCGGCGCTTGATCTCGCGG
>CAYUYB010000020.1:0-16212 GCA_964449025.1 uncultured Desulfobacteraceae bacterium | reverse complement strand
AGGCGAAAAAAGCAAGGGCCAGTTTGTTATTAAACTGCCTCCCTTCACGGTTGTCGGTCTGAAAAGATTATCCCTGGGAAAGACCAGTTCACCACCCGCGGATTTAACCGCGGCCTCGATTCCCGTCAACCTGAAACAGGCGGCGGGATCGTTGATCGGATTATCGGTTACCCGAACTATTTCTGCCCCGGCCCGGTAGCAGAGTTCTATGCAGGAGGTGATGAGTTCGGGATGAGTGGTAGCTGACAGCATGGGAGGCGATGCAAATGCCGCATTCACCTTAAGCAATACACGGTCTCCTTTTTTAACGAATCTCTCCATGCCGCCGAGGGCCTCAAAGGCCCTGGTTAGGGTCTCCTTCCGGACAGATCCTCTCACCACCGCCATCTCTTTCCCGGCCCGTGGCATCGAAAAGTCAGGGATAGACACCGGTTCTTTTTCCAGTGAGCCCGAGGGTCCAACGGGATCAAAGAAGAAGTGGCCCATGGCGCAGGCACCGGCAACAGACAGACCCGCCTTGGTCAAACGGTTTATAAACTGGCGACGGCTAAGTTTTCCGTTCTTTATCACCGTGTTCATTTCGCTAATTCGCCTATTCTCGTATAAAGCTGAAAAGCTATTTCCTCTCCGATTGCCTTGTCCGAAGCGGCATGAATGCCCGCAAGGACATTACCACTCACAAAAAAGATCTCATAGTCACCAAATAGATCCGCTATCCTCACTCCCGGAAGTTGAGACGTTTCTGGTTCAAGCCTCTCCTGGCCTACAAATTCAGATAGAAACTTGTCATAGGCAAGGGCAAGGGATTCTGCTTCTTCAGCGGTTTCCCTCAAGGATACGAAGGCCAGTATTCTATGGTCTTCCAACCTATAAGTCCCTGTAAAGACATTATCGAAATGCTTGAAACCGAATCCATTATCAAGTATCAGACTTATACTTTCTGTATCCAGATTATCGGCCGGTAGATAATCCAGCTCCGGCAAATCAACAGCGCCTCCCTGGAATTCATCAATAAAGTTTTTGGCCATTAAAATCATATCTTCGATGACGGCTCCTTCCTCAACAGCCGCTATAATCTCAATGTAATATTTGCCATGAACAAGGAAAACCGAGTTTTCAGTGGAATATGCAAATTCAGTGAAATCCTGTTCCGTAACCCCTTCGCGTTTCTGCTTGCTGTAGACGGAGAACGAATTTCTCGGCAAACCCATATCGTAAAGAAAGAATTCAAACCATTTTCCCTGATTTGAGGAATAAACGAATCGTCTGCAAACCAGTTGAACAAACCCGGAATCCAGATAACCATCCGCCTTTCCGTCTATCTTATCGGATAAGCTATATTGGTCGAAAGATTCCGGGTCCGACATGGGAATATAATATTCAGGCTCCAGACCGAGAATTTCAAGAGAAACCTCTACCTCCGGTAAAAAGCCAGTTGTATCAACGGCTGATCCCGTCTGTATAACCGAAGCATTGAACGTATCCTCATCGTAGCGGAACTGCTGAAGGAATATCAAGATGCCTATTATCCCCAGGGAAAAGAGGATAGATACGCCTATTATGGATTCCAGCCCGTCCGAGCCACCTTTCCTGCCTGTCAGGGTAGATACCTTATCCTTATCCATCAATAATCCCTTTTACCCGCAACATCGGGCCCCCGATACCCTGTTAGACATCTTGCTAATCTGATGGGCAACTCCGAAAATGACATCATTTTTTAAAAAAATCGCAAGAGATATTTAACCGTTCCTATCCACCAATCACGTACGATTTTAATACTATAGCCCTCACTTTCTTGTCCAGAGAAAAAGCGCGCCGGATAACAGCCACGGAAGGGCTTCACTTGCTGAAATTGAGTCCGGACATTCCTGAAACTAAAATATATTTTAAAACACGAACTGATTGTAATATTATCCACTTATTGATAATTAGCATGGGCGGCCGTTTATCATTCTCACACGTATAGGCCGTACAATATGCTTATTTCTGTTGTTTGTCGCAACAGCAATCTTTTATTTTTCGGGCGATGACTATGGCGATCCTACTTATAACATCTCTAATTGTGATCATTTTCGTTCTTGCCATTATGTGCATCAGGAGAACCGCACAAGTCCATTCTCTTAAACAACAACTGAATTTTTTGGAATATACCCTTGAAGAACTGGCTGAAAAAGAAAAAGGTTCCAAACAGGATCTCGAAAATAATGAATCCGCAAACAGTAACCCTGATAGGCTTTAACCCGGGTTTTATGGGCTAACACTAAGCCCCGATTTGTGTCCTCCTCGGCGGCACAGGTAAACCTATTTTGCCGTCCTCGCGCTGGGGGCATCCTTTTGTTTCATCATCGATCAGATGCTAGTCACGTCTTGCCTGTTTCATAGTAGCCCATAATGACATTGTAACAGAACTCGATTTGAGCTGAATAATCTCTTTCTAAATGATCTATACCTTTTTAGAGCCCGGGACCCCCAGCGGCAATACCTGGCATTTTTTCTTGGGTAGCAGTATTTTAAATCTTTTCAAACCACAAAAATTGGGCTATAATATGTTATAGTTGTATTTATCTGATGATGTCTTATTTTTTAATACAGGCAGCGTAACGGCCCAATGGAATTTAATCTCTTTATACTGGTTGGAAAAGAACAGGGTGAATGTTTCAAATTAAAGCCGGGGAAAGTGTACCTTGTAGGCAGGCATTCCGCAAATGACATAAGAATAGTGGATAGAAATATTTCCCGAAATCACTTCAAGATCCGTATCGTAGGGGATAGATATTTTATAACAGATCTGGGCAGTAAAAATGGGACCTTCGTGGACGGTAAAGACTTAAATCCCGGAATTGAGACAGAGGTAAAAGAAGGCGTCCCCATAGTGATCGGGATGACAATCCTTGGCCTTGGCAGGATGTCCAAGTCAACTCTTATGCCGTTTCTGGATTCAGCGGGTTTTAGCAGCGAAATAGATGAACACGGAGAGTTTGTTAGCCCGAACAGGGTTATGACCATTAAAAACAATCTGGAGTTCATTTATAATATGAACAGATCCCTCATGGAATCAAAGGATCTCAGGGGAATATTCAATAAATTATTGGACGGTATATTTGATCTCTTCAAGCGGGTTGATAGGTGTGTCATTATTACAATTGACGATCAAACCGGAGACTTTGTTAATGTAACATATCGATCAAGAAAGCCGGTTGATGACCCAAAAAATCTATATAACAGGGAACTGGTAGAAAAGGCCTTGATTATGGATAAACCTGTGATGGTCCAAGATTCAGATGAAAGCGAGGATACGGACGATAAGGTCACCGAATCCTTACAGTTGATGAATATCAGGTCGGCCATGTGCGTGCCCATAACCAGCCGTTACAGTATCAGAGGGGTAATCTATGTTGACTCTATTTCGAGCCCAAAGGGATTCAGGAAAAATGATCTTTTCCTCTTGAAAGACGTAAGCGGCCGTGTTGCTTTTGCTATGGATAATTTGTCCATACAGAGAGGCCGTAGCTTAAAGGCGGATCTAGCTAATTTCCCAGGATATCTGAATAATTCCGTCGCTAAACACTAATATTTTCATTATAAAAAACCTATTACTTCCGTAATCCTTGGATACACCCCACCCTTTATTGGAAATTGGTTTATTGAAGAGGGAAATGGAAACAGAAGATACTGAAATTAGATTTGGTGTGATAGCTGTAAGAATGGGATTCGCTTCTCCCGATCAGATTGTTGAGGCACTGGATATTCAGGTTAAAGAGAATCTATTTACAGGAAAACACAGACGTATTGGAGCAATATTATTAGACCAGGGAATCCTCTCTCGATTGCAGATGCAGCAAGTGGCCAAGGCACTGGATCAAATCACATAAAAACCAATCTTATGTCTAGTTTTATGGAGTTCGATAGCAAGTATTCCTCTTACCATATGTCAGAGAAAACAGTTGCTTCCTGATGATGCATCTCAGATAAGACATCATCTAGGAAGATGACCATTGCTGAGGGCGCTCAGGGGGCGACGGTTTCAAGGGCCAAATCGTGCTAACGGTCACTTCATGTTCTTAACTTGCACTCATCATCTTTTTCAAGGCATCCACGGCAGCCCTGACAAATTCGGGACTGTTCAATTCAACATCCATTTCTATGACCTCGATTTCGGGCCTCAAATGCCGTTTCAACATTTCTGAAAATACTTTGTCGGTTTCAGGTTCGCAAAAGGGGGCGCCTTCAGTAGTCAGTGTGGACCATCCTCTGAGGGGGATTAGAAATTTTACCGGCCCCTTGGCCTTGTTCAACTTTTGAGCGACCGTCAACGCGATTTCACAAAGCTCATCTTGTGTGGTTCTGGCCTGTACCCTGTAATCATCCTGCAAAAAGAGTTTCCTTGTAGAGAGCTTCCTTGATGTCCAGAGGGGGTCATCCTTGTCTTTCCTGCTCATGGGACCGCAACTGATCATTTCAAAACCGCTGGGCGCCACGACCTGAGGAATTCCCGTCTTGCCCGCAGCTTCAAGCCTTGTGGGACCTGCAGCCCTGTTCCCCCCAAACATATGCTCGCTGACTCCTGCTGTTACAAAGTCAATTACGCCGTCAAAAAATCCCTGCTCGATAAGCTCTTCCATGGCCCTGTCGCCGCTTCCCTGCGCGTGCATGGGAATACTATCAAACCCTTCCTCATCAAGATATTTTATGGCAAGTCTTGCGGCCCTATCGCAGAAGTTAAATTCTGAAATAGCGATAAGAGGTCTTCTCCTCATTTTCTCTTTCTTGCCGAGATGTGTTCCCGCGCTTTCAACCATCCCGCAGATCGCGCCCCCGGCACGTGCAAGGACATCTCTTATGAGATCATTGATTCCCGTAAAATCCACCACTGAATGCATCATGGTGATATCGCTTGTTCCAATATAACCTGCCGCGTAAGCAGGCATTGAGGCCGCGCTTGAAACCATTAATTTAGGGATACCGAAGGGAAGGGACTTCATCACTGTGGTCGCCATGGCCGTGTTGCTGCAACCCCCAAGACTGATAATTCCATGGAGATTACCTTTCTCCATGAGCTCCCTTGCTTTTACAATGGCCCCTTTAGTCATGATGGTACTCGCAAGTCCTCGATCCTTTGAAGCAAGATACCGGACTTTCTTGATATCACTTCCCGCGGCCTTGGCTATCTCCTGGGGAGTAATATCACATGGGAGTCGTGATTCTCTGCCGAGACTCATATCGATTACCAAAGCCATGTGGCCTCGATCAAGAATAATCCTTCTTAGGAGCTGAACTTCATCGTACTTTGTATCCAGCGTGCAAAGGATAACGATTGAGTTTTTCATCTGCCCATTTCTCCTCAATCAAGGGTTTCGTGAGCTCTCAATTAGCCTTCATCACCTGATCAAAGGCCTGAACAACCGCCGCTGCAAACTCCGGAGTCTCCAGATCGTAATCCACCTCCCTCACTTCAATGTCACGCCGGAGTTGTTTTTTTAGCTCGTTAACGAATACCCTGTCAGCCTCACCGTCGTATAAACCGGTGCCCTTCCTATCCAGGGAAGACCACCCCCCCAAAGGAATGATAATCTTTACAGGCCCCCTAGCCTTATTGAGTTTTTCAGCAATAGCGACCGCTGCCACTCTCAATTCCTCTAACGACAATCTAATAAAAGCGCGAGCCGAATCATAGTCAATTTTTTTTCGTGATTCATATTCGGGTTTATAGTTACGCTTTAATGGCGAGCCTAAGTTCACCCCGCATGTTGCGACAATCTGAGGTATCCCCGCCCTCCCCGCGCCTTCCAGCCTATTTGGGCCGGCTCCTCTGGAAAAACCAAGGAGTTCTTCGCCAACACCTCCTGGCGCCAGATCAATCACTCCGGAGAATAAATTCCTATCATCAATGATCTCTTCAAGGGCCTTATCCCCGACACCCGCCGCTGAAAATCCGATCACTTCATACCCTCTCTGTTCAAGAAGTATACGAATTTCATTCGCGCACAATTCACAAGGACCAAAATGAGTAATGGCGATCATGGGCCTCTCACTCTCCATGACCGGCTCTACGAGCGTATTCATTCCACCTCCCACCATTCCGCAGACTGCGCCGGCGGCCCTTGAAAGCACATTCCTAACCATTTTATTCAGGCCAGCGATCTCCACAACAGAGTGCAACAGTGCGATGTCTGCCGTTCCAATATATCGCGAGGCGAATCCTCGAAGGGATGCCGTACTGGAAACGGCCATTTTCGGGAATCCGAAGGGCAAAATTTTCATTATTTGCGTCCCCATCTGTGTCCCTGTTGTACCCCCTATACTAATGACACCCGTAAGTTGGCCTTCAGCATACAGTTCCGAGACTCTTTTCCTGGCCCCGGCTACAATGATAGGCATCCTTTTTCCCCTATCAGTGATCGTGTTCATCTCTTCAGGGTTTTTGCCGCTTGCCGCGATTATTTCCTCACGCGTAAAATCACACTCACCCCGGGCTTCACCTATCAGACCCATATCCAGAATTTTAGCGGTATGACCACTTGATTGGATCTGTTGTTGGAGGAAACTCGCTTCCTCCCATTTCTCTTCGGCCATGACCAATATTAGAATATAGGGATCCATTACTTTATCAATTCTCTCGCCCTCATTCAAAACTCATCCCTCCCCCATGAGTTTTTCCTTTATCATTTTTACCATCTTCTTTTTATCTATCTTGCCGCTTTCGCCCACCAAAGGAAGGGCATCCAACACCTCCAGCCTTTCGGGCAGTTTAAAGGTCGCGATTTTCTTGGTTTTCAGATATTCTATCATCTCCTCAAAGGTAAATTTTTCACCCTTCTTGAGTTCGACAAACGCGCAGGCGCGTTCCCCCATCTGAGCGTCCGGCATGGGGACAACCGCGGCATTGACTATCTTGGGATAGGCCAATAGGTAATCTTCTATCTCTTTCGGGTAGATATTTTGGCCACCACGGATAATAATATTTTTTCTTCTACCCATTATCTTCAGATAACCGTCATCCATAATTGAGACCAGGTCTCCGGACGTAGCAAAACCTTCTTCATTAAAGGCCTCAGTCATAGTCTTTTCGGGATCATTGAAGTAACCAATGGAGTTACCCGGGCCTTTAAACCAGAGGTTCCCCACACTCCCGGATTTCACAGGCTTTCCATCTTCATCCAATATCTTTATCTCAATCCCGGGATGTAGTCTGCCTACCGTGGTATAGCGATGCTCATCATCGGCATCGATTGGAACGCCTGATATTGACCCGGTGTCTTGCGTTCCATAGGTGCCTAGTATAGGGCAACCGAATCTCTCTTCCGCCTGTTTTGCCAGAGACGGTGCAATATATCCTCCGCTAGTTTTTATGATACGCAGAGTTGATAGATCATACTTGTCGATGGGCAGCTCAAGCAACCTGGATAGCTGTGTCGGAACCAGAGCGAGAATGGTGACCTTTTCCTTTTCCATGAACTCGAGGGTCGCCTCTCCGTTGTACTGGTATTCCAGCGCGATTTTGGCCCCTGCGAAAGACGCGGTAACATAAGCCGGGGTACCACCTGCTGCCCCGGCAATTGGGGCAATGGCCAAAACGCAGTCATTATGATTGAGTTTCCAGTTCCTCATATGGCATTTTGCCGTCCATATCTCCCGGGCGGCAATACGGTGTTCAATAAGCTTAGGGCTTCCGGTAGTGCCGGTTGTGGTGATTAGAAATCCCACATCCTCTACGGGATCTATCTTTCTTTTATCAAGCTCAAAAGTATGACACTCTTCTTCGTAGGGGTGCTCCATGATCTCCTTGAGCGAGATACAGTCATCCGGCACCTCGTCACCGACCGCGACAATATGTTTGAGGCTTAATAACTCAGCCTGGATTGCTTTTGTCAACTCGTAGTGATCAAAGTCTCTGTACCTTTTCTGGATTACCATTCCGATGGCCCCAGTGCGGCGGCCAATCTCATCAATCTCTTTTTGTCGTAAAGTGGTCATTAACGGGACGGATAATACCCCTGCTTTTTCACATGCAAGCCTTATTAGCACCTGCTCAACACGATTAGGCAGCTGGACCATAAGGATGTCATCCCTTCTCAGCTGCAATTTTTTAATCAGCCCGAAGGCAATCCTATCAATTCTCTTTACAGCCTCACCCCATGTTAGCCGGCACCCTAAAGTATCCACCAGGGCTACTTTATCAGGCCATTTCCCCGCGTTTTGTTCCCAACAATCGGGAAGAATGGTTCTGTCCCAATAACCCTCGCGCAAATACACCTCTATCTCATCTTTGTTATAACGCACAGGTTTCATGTGAACTCGTTTTCTAAGATTACAAATTCGACAAATGGTCGAGCCCCAAGGCCTGGATGCCTTGTCTTCCTGCGGAGGCGGGCGAATTAACCCATCAATATCTATTGCCAATTATGGTTTCTTTGTCAATCCAATTATCAATGATCTATCCATGGAACATACCGAATTTGCTCTTTATCCTGTTTATCGGTTGTTATTTGACTGGAGTGTCATATATAGATATATAGTTTGGTCATCCCCTAATCCAACACCACAAAGATGAAAGAGATTCTATCATGAATAAACTAATAGGATACAAGTACTTTGAAATTTAATTAATTACATTGCCGTATAATACTTGCCGACATATAGATGCTAAAGCTTAATGTATCCGATATTCACGATTGTAATCAGGAAAGAGAGGTTGTGAACCGATTATGGAAGCTATTGAAAACACTAAGCTTACCGCTGGGAAAAAGGGTTTTTTGTCATATTTGAAGGATGATATCGGTTTTAAATCCCTTCTTGGTATTTTGGTGGCGATTTTCGGTGCGGTGCTAGTCTATTATCTTTTATCCGCGATCACCGTTGAGTATGGTCCGGTATCCGATCCCCGGGTACTGAGCAAGGCCGGCCGAGGGCTCGCGGCTATTTTTATTGCGGCATTGGTCCTGTGGTCTACAGAGGCGATTCCCATCGGAATTACATCTTTGCTCATGGTTGTGCTCCCTCCCCTATTGAAAGTGGTTACTTCCATAGGCGAAGCCACGGTTGGCTACACGACACCGGTTGTCTTCTTTGTTATAGGGGCCTACTGCCTCGCGTTCGCGGTTGTGCAATCTGGCACGGGCCAGCGTTTCGCGTTGTGGCTTTTTACCTGTTCGGGGACTAATTCAAAGGGAGCAGTCCTAAGCACGATGGTGGGAACGGCGGCCATATCCGCGGTAGTCTCCGATGTGCCTGCTTGCGCGATTTTCATGGCACTAATGCTTCCAATCCTTGAAAAAACAGACGCCCGGCCCGGTTCATCCAACCTGGGAAAGGCAATAATGATAGGCATCCCCATCGCGGCGCTAATCGGCGGGATTGCCACTCCCGCGGGAAGCTCCATCAATATCCTCGGGATCAATCTGCTCCAGAAGTCAGCAGGCATTGACGTGACATTTTTGCAATGGATGTCCCTGGGTGTGCCCATGGTAGTAATCCTGATTCCATTCGCTTGGTGGGTGCTCATAAAAATTTATCCCCCTGAGGTCGAATCCATCGGCGATATCAATGAATTTAAAGAGGAGCTGAAATCAATGGGATCTCTTAAAATCCAAGAAAAGAAGGTCGTAGCCATTTTAAGTATCCTCTTCGTGCTATGGATATTAAGCACCTGGATCAAGCAATTCGATGTGGCAACCGTCTCTATTTGTGGAGCTATAGCGATGTTCTTTCCAGGCATCAATCTGCTTACATGGAGGGATGTGGAAAAAAATATCGGATGGGAGACCGTGTTAATGATCGGTTCAGTGACATCGCTCGGCCTCATGGCAACTGATACAGGCCTATCGACTTGGCTGGTGAAGAATACCCTTGGCGGAATTACAGGCTGGAACATCGTTTTACTGGTCGCGAGCATCAGCGCCTTCACGGTCATTTTACATCTTCCTTTACCAATAGCTCCGACTATCAACGCTGTACTCATTCCCGCCATGGTCGTGCTCGCAAGGGACGCGGGAACCAACCCCGCCATCTTCGCAATACCGGTAGCTTTTACCGCCTCGTGCGCGTTTCTGCTTCCTTTGGATGCGGTGCCCCTAGTGACCTATTCCAAGGGCTACTACCGCATGTTCGATATGCTGATTCCCGGGACTTTGATTAGCGTTCTATGGGTAATCTTAACGACAGCGCTAATACTGACTATTGGGCCAATTATCGGTTTCGGATAAGGTTTTATATTCCCCCTATTCATTCACCTCTCCAACTAATGATTGATATGGCCCAAGTTTCAACTCTGCAAGCTTCACTATTTGTTGAGTCGTACTTTCGGAACTGAGCAATGTCTTCGCTGTTGAGCCAATATCAAGCTTTGTTATTAAAAATTGATCTGACATATTGATTGCAACCAGTATCCTTTGGCCTTCATATTCACGTATATACGCGAGTATATTGGCATCGTCCTCATTTAAAGGGACATACCTGCCTTTGAGCAGCGCGGGAGTGTTGCGTCGCAATCTGATAATCCTTTTATAGTAATTATATACTGAATCCGGATTTTGTTTCTGCACCTTAACGTTATGAGTTTTGTAATTCGGGTGAACAGGCAACCATGGCTTACTTTCGCTGAATCCTGCATTAGGTGAATCATCCCATTGCATGGGAGTTCGTACGCCGTCTCGCCCTTTGAATTCAGGCCACCCAAGTTTTCCGATTGGATCCAGCACATCTTCCACCCGAATTGGGTCATTATTCACCATCGCGATTTCCTCACCGTAATACATAATCGGCGTACCTCGAAGCGTCATCATCAAAGTTGAAAGCAACTTGGCAATCTGTTTTTTATCAGTTCCTTCAGGTGTGTAGCGATCGACCGAGCGAACCATGTCATGGTTGCTCATAACGTATGTGGGCCATCCTTTAACTGCGTTTGCTGAGGCGATTTCCTTGCGAAAGCTCAAGGCATCAAGCTTGTTTATTGAAGCAATCAAGAAGTTCATGGGCAGTTGTAGCTCGTCTTGCTTTTTCCCGTAGAAGGCGTTCAGGCCGTCAATGTCCGATGTCCATGTCTCGCCTATCAGAACTGCATCATATGGATCAGCAACCTTGCGGACTCCACGCAATGCTTCATGCATTTCAAGGACTAGCTGTTGAGCCGAATTATCCTGGTTAGGATTGCCGAAATAGTCTTCACCTTCAAGAATTTGGCTGTCCGGCATCTTTGCATCTTCGTACATCATTGCAACTGCGTCGAGGCGAAAACCGGCCACACCTCTATCAAACCAAAACCGCAGTATGTCATGCATTGCAGCTACTACTTCCGGATTTCGCCAGTTCAGATCGGGCTGTTCTGGATAGAACATATGGTAGTAATACTGGTTCGTTTTTGGATCAAATTTCCATGCCGATCCTCCAAAGATTGACAGCCAGTTATTCGGCGGATGGTTGGCCATTCTACCGTCACGCCACATATACCAATCACGCTTTGGATTGTCCCGGGACGAGGCGGATTCCTTGAACCATTCATGTTGGTCCGATGTGTGATTGATTACATGATCCAGAATAATTCGAATGCCTCTTTTTTCTGCTTCGACCTGAAGTCGGTCAAAGTCTTCAAGTGTCCCGTACTCCGGGGCAATGTCTTTATAGTCAGATACATCATAGCCGAAATCTACTTGGGGAGACGGGAAGCATGGGGTGATCCAGATAGCGTCAACCCCCAAATCCTTCAAATGATCGAGATGGGCAGTAATCCCATTCAAATCACCGATACCGTCACCGTTCGTATCGGCATAACTGCGAGGGTAAATCTCATAGAAAACAGCATGCTGCCACCAGGAATATTCTTCACCAACGTCTTGCTTATCGATTGAATAATTCCGCGGTTTCTCTTGGCAGCTTAATAGGCCTAGGAATGTGAATAATAGTAGTAATAGCTTTATCTGGTTTCTCATAGGTCCTCCATTTTAATAAATGCAAAGAAAAACAAAATGGATAGATAAGGATTTTGTGCCAAATTAATAACAAATCCCTTTTTGAGGACTAAGGTAGATTAATACTACGGTTATGGTAAGGCTGACAGTAAATACTATTGTGGCTCCTGTTCTTTGTCAAGTTTGCCTCTTTAACGGTTGTTGATTTAGACACAAACCTGAAAATTATTAGAAAAAAGCAGTACAAACGTCGCTTATTTAATTAATGAAAGGCAATATTTGACCAGAAAAACTCTAAAAAGACGCTTAGATTTTCCCGGATGGTTATGATATATATATAGATAGTCTACACTTTAGCGAACCTGGAGATCACGATATCTAATAGGAATAGACAGGGACGACACAGATAAATTTAGGATTAAACCAAAGCAAGAAATTAATATCTAACTAACAAAAGGAAAAAGAGAAAATACCATGGTTACTAAATATCCAAATCTATTTCGACCCATCAAAATAGGAAATTTGGTTCTTAAAAACCGTATTACCAGTGCCCCAATCTACAACTTTCTGGCCTCCTACGATAATCACATTACTCGAGAGATGATTGAGTTCTCCAAACCATTCGGTAAAGGCGGGGCGGCAACGGTTACTTTGGGTTGCGGGTTTATAAATCGAGTGCTGCCACCTGTAGCCCATCATATTGTTGGAATGGGTGATGATTTTATGGTGGTATATCTGTCGGAATGGTGTGAAGCGGTTAAGCGTTTTGGCTCAAAGGCCTGTGTTGAATTGGTACCAATCGCTTCATATTTCGGCACACACGAATTTGAGAGCTCTGTCGGCATACCAATGGAAATCGACTGTAATCTATTGACCGAAAGAGAACTCAAAGATTTTATCGAGGACTACGCGAAGGCTGCAGCCATGGTATTGAAGGCTGATGGAGATATGGTTCTGGTTCACGGTGCGCATTGCCAATTACCCGCCTTGCTATTTTCAAAGGTATTTAATCGACGGACAGATCAATATGGTCCCCAATCTTTTGAGAACCGATGCCGATTCGCTGTAGAGGTCCTGGAGGCCATTCGGGCCGAGGTTGGTGACAGATTGGCTATTGAGTACCGTATCAGTGCCATTGACATGGTTCCCGGATCACCGGACATTCGGGAGGTCATTGAATTCGCTAAAATCATCCAGGACAAAATCGACCTGTTACATGTCTCCAGGGGTAATCTGGCTATCAATAAGCTAACACCATATATTTTTCCCCCAACCTACATGGATCACAACATTAACATAGAGTACGCTGCCAAGTTTAAAAGGGCCCTGGATATCCCGGTTAGTGTTGTTGGCGCGGTTACTTTAGAAGCGGCCGATCAAGCCATAGCGGAAGGGAAGGTGGATCTGGTCGCCTTAGGTCGCCAACTAATGGCTGATCCGGAAACGGTGAATAAACTGGAACGCGGCCAGGAAGATGAGATTCGGCCGTGTACACGCTGTAATATATGTATCAGTAGAAGCCACTTTGAGATGAAACCCCCTCGATGCGCGGTTAATCCAGTGTTGGGACGTGAACTGGATTATCAGTATATTCCCGCGTCAAAAAGCAAGAAAAAAGTCGTTGTCGTCGGTGGTGGTCCGGCTGGTCTGGAAGCCGCCAGGACCGCAGCCGGACGGGGGCATAACGTCATCTTGTTTGAAAAGAAGTCACGGCTGGGTGGACTTCTATGGCCGGCCAGCCTGGCCTCTTTTAAAAAAGACCTGCGAAAATATCTTGAGTGGTCTGTTCGAATGGCGGAACAACACCGTAATATTGACGTGAGACTTTCTATTGAGGCGACTCCCGAGTTAATTGCCGGAGACCAGGCAGATGCCCTAATCATTGCTATTGGGGCGACCCCCAATATTCCTGAATTGACCTATCAAGATAAATCAAAAGTCATTTGGGTCGGCGATATAGACAAGGACAATATTTATATTGGCAAAAATATTATAATCATCGGTGCCGGTTTGACAGGCTGTGAAACTGCTCTGAAATTTTTACAGGCTGGTAAAACCGTGACTTTAATCGATGTGCTTCCCCGGGAAAAACTCGGAACAGATTCCTCACCGATCAATGCTTACGCACTATTGGACATATTAGAAAAGCATAACGTTGACTTGAGGCCTGAGACAGAGTTGATGGATGTAACAAAAGATTATGTTGTTATCAAAAAGAACAACAAAGAAGAAAATCTGGTGTTTGAGACTGCTATCCTGGCGTTAGGTATCAAACCAAATGCCAATTATGAAATCATCAGACCGTTAAGGGCTATTGTGACTGAGAGTTATGTGGTCGGTGACAGCAACAACAAATTGGGTGGTCTCTGGAACGCAACAACCAGCGCTTTTGACGCGGCCATGGCTATCTAGCTCCTTCCTTTTCGTTTGATTAAAAAAACAGCAGGTCATGTAATATTATGGGGGTTCCGGTGCCGGGAAACATCCCCATTTTGATAGGATCATAGCCTCTGATCCGTATTTTGCCAAAGTCAAGGAAAAGGTGAGTAAGACTCCTGCAGCTCTTAATTCAGCACTAAAAAGGTATTTACATATAAACTATAGATAAAAAGCACGGTATACTGTAAACCTTTAACCATAAACCCGAGAACATGACCACTTCAGAGACCTGATTTAACTATATATCTGCCGGAGTCAAACATGGCAGGCCTTGTTTCAGAAAAATTGAAAAGCCGGTATTTCAGATCGCTATATTAAGAATGGATGAATTTACAAGTAATCCGCATCCTCTCCTTCATTAGGCGGAGAAGCATCTAAACAGGATCAGCATACGGAAATGGACGGTAATAGCGCTGTTATCAGATTGGATAAAATCTGCAAGAGTTTCGGAGGACTTCGGGTACTGTGGGAAGTGGATCTGGAGGTTAACCAAAGGGAAATTGTCGGCCTTATCGGCCCGAACGGTGCAGGCAAATCAACTCTTTTCAATATCATGACAAGCTTTTGCAGGCCCGATCGGGGCGAGATCTATCTGCTGGACAAAAATATAACCGGACTTGCTCCTCACAAGATATGCCGAATGGGGATCGCAAGAACCTTTCAGCTTGTAAAGACGTTTCTGAAGATGACGGTGTTCGAAAATGCGATGGCAGCTGCCATTTACGGACAGAAATATGGGCGCAGAAACCCCTCCCAAAAAGCAATGGAGGCCCTGGAGCTTGTGGGTTTATCTGAAAAGAAAGATATGATGACAGCACATGTCACTTTGTCGGACAGGCGCCTCCTGGAAGTAGCCATGTGCCTGGCTTCCATGCCTGTGATTACCTTGCTGGACGAACCCATGGCCGGACTTAATCCCTTTGAGATACAGAATCTGCTCAGAGTTATCCAAAAGGCACGGGATGAGAGGAATATTTCCATATTATGGATTGAACATAAAGTAGACGCCGTCCTGGATTTTTGCGACCGCGTCGCTGTACTTGATTACGGCCTGAAGATTGCCGATGGCAAACCGGACGAGATTGTTCATGACCCTAAAGTGATTGAGGCTTACCTTGGAGCGCCACATGCTTGAAATTCAACGGCTGGACGTATTTTACGGTGACGTTCAGGCTATCTGGGATGTATCTCTTTATGTGGGTGAAGGATCTATTGTCGCGCTGGTAGGTGCCAATGGCGCAGGTAAATCGACGCTTCTCAAAACGATTTCGGGAATCACCCCCGCTAAAAGAGGAGCAATCTCTTTTTCAGGAAAATCCCTGACGAACCTTCGTCCCCAAGATATCGTGGACATGGGCATTTCCCATGTGCCGGAAGGGAGGCGTCTGTTTTCAAATCTTACGGTCCTGGAAAATCTGAAACTGGGCGCTTACACGCCAAGGGCTCGCAGGACTATCGAAGAGTCGCTTGCGGGGGCCTATGATCTGTTCCCCGTTTTGAGAAACCGCAGGAATCAAAAAGCAGCCTCCCTGAGCGGGGGTGAACAGCAGATGCTCGCAATCGCCAGGGCAATGATGAGCCGGCCCAGGATATTGATGCTGGACGAACCTTCTCTCGGCCTGAGCCCCATCCTTGTCAGGACCATGTTTGAACTCATCACGAACCTGAACAGGCAAAAGGTGACCATACTGCTTGTTGAACAGAATATCCACCAGGCCTTAAAAATAGCTGATCGGGCCTATGTTCTCAAGAATGGAAAAATAACCATGACCGGAGGAGGGGAAGAACTTTAATCCCACCCTGAAGTGCAAAAGGCCTATATCGGAGCCCGTTGGAGTAGACAATAATGCTGGAGATTCTCAATTTAAAC
>CAYUYB010000019.1:0-16245 GCA_964449025.1 uncultured Desulfobacteraceae bacterium | reverse complement strand
TACATCTTCTTTGACTACCAACTCCATGAATCTATCGATCCTGTGGTTCAATTCGTCGATTTCATAGGCCTGGCCTCTTAAGACCATAATCTTTTCATGGGATGTCTCCACGATTCCCTCACCATCGGTGATGAGCTCTTCTGTTAGTTTTTCTCCGGCTCTGAGCCCCACATATCTTATATCGATGTCCACATGGGGTTCAAAACCGGACAACCTTATAAGGTCTTCTGCCATATCAGCGATCCTAATGGGTATTCCCATATCCAGTATAAATATTTCACCGCCCACCCCCATTGAACCTGCCTGTAGTATAAGCTGGCAGGCCTCCGGTATCATCATGAAGTAACGGGTAATCTCCGGGTGAGTCACGGTGACCGGGCCCCCCTTTTCAATCTGCTTTTTGAACAGGGGTACTACGCTCCCCACGCTCCCTACCACATTTCCGAATCGAACGGTTATAAACCTTGTTTCCGAGCGGCCACTCCCGTTCTGCGCCTGAACCAATAATTCCGCCAGTCTCTTTGACGCGCCCATTATATTGACCGGTCGCACGGCCTTGTCCGTGGATACAAACACAAAGTGCTCGACCTTGGATCCCCTGGCAATCTCAATAACATTGCGGGTGCCGATAACATTGTTATTCAAGGCCTCCCATGGATGTGACTCCAGCATGGGGACGTGTTTATACGCGGCCGCGTGAAGCACCACATGCGGTTTATCATTATCGAAGACCTTCTTCAGTTGCGTTGTATCAAGGATATCCGCTAACCTTGGAACTACCCTGATATATTCGAAACTCTCTTTAAGCTCACGCTCTATCTCATAGAGGGGGCTCTCCGCCCGCTCATAAAGGATAATACTCTCCGGCGAATAACGGCATACCTGCCTGCATAGTTCGGAACCGATCGACCCGCCCGCGCCGGTAATCAATACCCTCTTGCCTTTAAGGTAACTCCCTATCTTGCCCTCATCAAGACGAACCGGCTCTCTGCCCAAAAGATCCCGGTAGGAGACGTCCCGGATGGCCTTTACCGTGACCTTGCCGTTAATAAGCTCTCCCATCCCGGGAACCGTCTTAAAGGGGATGCCGCTCTTATCGCAATTGGCCACGATGTTTCGCATATCCTTTGATGAGATTGAAGGCATGGCAATCAGCAACTCCTCAGCCCCTGTCTGCTTCACAACTTCCTGAATCTCATCTCGGTTCCCCAGTACGGGTATACCATGTATATGCAGATTGGCCTTTCCAGGGTCATCATCAATAAACCCCATGATATTATATCCAAGATGGGGGTTGTCATGTATCTCCCTGCATATCTTCTCCCCGCAGTCACCGGCACCTATGATCAACAGCCTTTTACCCTTGCGCGGAGGTCTTATCAAAGAAGAGAAAAAACCAGCAGTCATCAACCTCGCCGACTCATCCGCCGCCCCCAGCCAGAAATAGAGCCGAATGGCTACCCTGGTTCCGGAGATGAAAAACAGGGTCAGCCCCCAGTCAATAATAAACACGGAACGTGAGAAGCCAGCGGACCCGTGGACAAAAAGCACTACAAATATAATAACAAGCGAAGAAAGACTTACCGCCTTTAAGATACTCACCAGATCAGTCAGGCTTGTATACCGCCACATCCCCTGATACAGGTCAAAGAGGTAGAAAGACAATATCTTAATTATAATGATAAGAGGTAATACCCGCTGGAGAGTGAGCAGGCTGGCAGAAGGTATGTAGAAGTTAAAGCGCAAAAGATGAGCAAAATACCAGGAAAACGTCACCAGTACAAGATCAAGGATGAATATAAGAAAGAAATTTTTATGAAAGAATCTCGGCATAGCTAACTTTTGGAATGGTTCCCCTTCCCTGCATAATTTCCAGCTAATATAAATTATTAAATCACATTTTAATTAATAAAACAACATAAGATGTTTCTGAAATTACACCTACGAAGTGTATTATTCCAGGCAAAGGTGCTTGATTTCAGCCAGCGTCTGCTGATATTCCTGTCTGGCCTCTACAAAGCTTTTATATGACGCCGGTTTGATCTCAATATACTGGACGAAATTACAGAGACCATCTGCAGAATTATTCAAGTATTCATTGTAAGAGGAATACTCCCAATCTCCGGGCTTCTCCACAAGGCTGTCAGATGTCGGGTTGAGATGTAAGTACCTCGTAAGATGGATCAACTGTTCGTCTGTTTCTACCAGGATGCTTTTGAACCTCCCCTGCCAGAGAGGGCCTTTCCTATTATTTTTCACATTGAAATACCTTGTATAACTATTTAGCAGGTTTTTCATATAAAGTGATATACCTTCATCCTTTAACTGAGCCAAGATTAGATGCAGATGTGTAGGCATTATGCAATAGGCGATAACATCAATGAGATTATCCTTTTTTGATAATACATTAAGAATATTCTTGTCTCTTTTTTGTAGTAATGCCTTATATACCGAGAATCTTACAGAAGGCTTCTCGTATTTATAGTATTTAAGCATCTGGAGCATCCTCATGTAGTCACCATCCGTCCGGAATATCCTGTAACCTGCTATGCTTTTAGTGCAGATGTGATATAAATAACTGTTAATCAGAGGATATTTTCGCATTATTACACCTACGAAGTGTGCCAGCTAACTTAGAAAATCCGTGAATTATAATATGCAATCTCCTTGCCACTACACCTACGAAGTGTATTTTGGCTACACACCTCTTCAATCATGGCAGTTCCAGAACAGACTCGACTCACTGTCAATAGGCTGATTTTTTTCTTAAAAATCGTTTTTGGATAAGAGTGATAGGATGGTAATTTCTACTTCGACTCCGCAATCACGGTTTTCATTTCTTCAATAAATTCCCTAGCAGACTTAATCTGTGCCTCAGCTTCCTGAACAGATACGATGTAGAAGTCTCCATAATCGGCTTGTTCACGGTATAACTTTGCCCGTTCCAGCAATTTGCTCGCGGCCTTAGGAACCATACCGGTTTTTACGAAATTTTGATTAAATAAAGCGATAACCCCGGAATGCTTAGAACTGTCAAGGCCCTTCGTTGCGAGAAGCGCTCGGGCTGCTGTAAAAATAGCATAATATGATCTACTCACCGAATCCTTATAGTGGCACTTCTCAAAAAGATCCCCAGCAGGGCTAAGCTTTTCTTGCGCACTCTCAAGACGATATGAAACCAGTGCATTGGTGCTGTCATCAAGTATCATTATAACAATAATCCTTCCTCACGCACTGCCAATGAAAAGGGGGATGCCATAGTAGCATTTATATTGTATTCATTTTCACTGAACACCACAGGCGCAATGGTAAGATCAAATTCAATGTTCAGATCAGATGTAATCTCAGCAATCTGATCCATCACAAGTAATGATCTCTCTTTAACGATGATAAGGACATCAATATCCGATGTTTCTGTAAAATCTCCCCGCACTTTTGAGCCAAAGACGGACATTTTGACAACATATTCTCGCAAACGGTCCCTGACTGCTTCCCCAAAACGCTCAAGTGCTTTCCTCTCTTTTTTACTCATATGTTTAAGACTGCTGCCCATTTATTATTCCCCTCTTATCTAATAGTTAATATAAAGATAATATACTACACCACCTTGAATATCAATGATAAATCCCTTTTCCTCTTTTCTAATTTTCTCCTGTCTTTTTGATCACATCAACAATCCTATCCATATCCTCCACAGGCATCGCAGCGCCAAGGAATAATTACACCTACGAAGTGTATTCTTTGGGAATTGAGCTTCAATCACGCATTACCAAAATTTTCCATAAGAAAAGCCGGCGTTAAAAAACAACGCCGGCCCAAACAAGGATAAGGGAAATTTACACCTACGAAGTGTATTTTTTGGCCAATATTTTTACCCAAAACCGTCCGCCAGAGGCGGATAAAGTCTGACCGGAAATGGGTAAGATTTTTTCTTAAATATTGTTTTTAGACAAGAGTGAAATGACGGTAAATATTGGAAGACGCTAAGGAGTCAGATAGAATTGCTCGGATGATGAGGTATTGGCAAATCTACATGTTGCCAACGTCCTTTTATAGCATCTATTTACTATGCGTATACAACCCGGGGAAGCTCGACATAGCTGTCCGGCTTTTCCGTTTTCTTTTGGATGGCAAAGAAACGGCGTTCGATTTCTTTCAGAACCTTTGCATCGAAATAGACCATCCCGCAATTCAGGCAGATCTCCACAGGCGTATTTGGAACAAGCAGGTAATTACCTTTATACGAGTAAAGGTAATCTATTCGACGTTCTTCGTATTGCTTGCTTCCACAAAAATTACATTTTTTATCTTCCATATTCTCTACTCCTTGTCCACGGATCGATGAATTTAGGAGGCTTAGGCACATAAGCCGTTATGATAACGATCTTTTCGCCCCGTTTTCCGCAAACAATATGTATAGGTATGTTTTCAGAAAATCCTACAACAAGACAGCTTTCCCCGCGTCCATCATCAGGGTATTGTTCCAATATGTCTCCAGCCAGAATCGCTTCTTCAATCTGATAAAAGGTAAGGTCATCTGCTTTCCTTTCAATTTCCGCATGAAGAGTATAATAATACTCATTGCTTTTGACTTTCTCCTTTATTTCATCAATTATCATATAGCCTTTTCCCGATCAAGATGGACATAATAATTATATTGAAAGAGCCTTTGACTTGCAATCGGAAAATTAATAGAAAAACTGTCCTCCCACTCCTTCGTCTTTTCTATCTCAATAAATTACCCAAAACCGACAATTACACCTACGAAGTGTATTCTTTGGCAATTGAGCTTTGAATTTTGAGCTTCAATCACGCATTACCAAAATTTTGCATTAAAAAAGCCGGCGTTAAAAAACAACGCCGGCCCAAACAAGGATAAGGGAAATTTACACCTACGAAGTGTATTTTTGGGCAGGCTTATAGACTGGCCTCCGACATGACCTGCTCGACAGCCGCAGCGGTCTGTTGCATGTGTTGCTCCGTCAGTGTGGGATGAACCAGGAACATCAGGCTCGTGTCACCAAGTTGTCTTGCTATTGGAAGGCGCGTGGGAGGCCGCAGGCTTTCTTTTTCAAATGCCTTTTCAAGGTATATCTCGCTGCAGCTTCCGCTAAAGCAGGGGATGCCCTTTTCATTCAAGGCCACAATAATGCGATCCCGGCTCCAGTCCGGTTTCAGCAGCTCAGGTTTAACAAATGCATAGTATTTGTAATAGGCATGTTTAATATAATCAGGCGGTATTGTAGCCCTCAAGGCAGGAATGTGTGAAAAGCATTGTGTAAGAACATCCGCATTTGTTTTTCGCAAAGCAAGCCACGACGGAAGTTTTTTTAATTGAATACGTCCTATAGCAGCCTGCATCTCTGTCATACGCCAGTTGGTACCAAAAGATTCGTGCAACCACTTGAATCCTGGCGGATGTTCTCTAGTATAAACAGCCTCATAGCTTTTGCCGTGATCCTTATATGCCCACGCCTTCTCCCATATCTCTTGATCATTTGTAAGGAGCATACCGCCTTCCCCGCCGGTAGTCATTATCTTGTCTTGGCAGAAAGAGAAGGCGGCTACATCACCAAATGAACCTACTTTCTTCCCTTTATATTCAGCTCCATGCGCCTGGGCACAGTCCTCAATAATCTTTAGACCATATTTTTTTCCAATATCAAGGATATGGTCCATTTCACATGGCCAACCGCCAAGATGCACTGCTATGATTGCCTTTGTCTTTGGTGTGATTGCAGCCTCTATCAGATCCGGATTGATATCCTGGCTCTCGTTATCTACATCCACAAAGACAGGCTTCGCGCCCTGTAAAACAGCACAGCTTACAGATGCAATAAATGTCCTCGGAGTTACAATTACCTCAGTGCCTGCGCCTATACCCAACACCTTGAGCACGAGCTCCAAAGCCACAGAGCCATTAGCTAAGGCTACCGCACGATCAACTCCTATAAATGATGCAAATTCTTTCTCAAAAAGCCTCCCCTCTTCACCTGTCCAGTAATTGACCTTGCCAGATTTAAGCACCTCAACTACTAAATCAATTTCGTCCTTCTCAAAATATGGCCATCCAGGAAACATTTCGAATTCCTAATTTTTCTTTATCACCTTTGCTGGTACACCAAGAGCAACTACATTATCAGGGATATCATTGTTAACAAAACTAAAAGCACCGATAATTGAGTTTTCCCCAACAGTAACTCCAGGCATAACAACACTATGGGTGCCGATCCTGCAATTCCGTTTCAGAACCACTTTGCCTTCTTTATTATCGATTGTTGATATGGAATAGATAGCACAATGGGAACCTATCTGGACCATATCTTCAATTATCACCCCATATTTTGCATTAATATATGTATAAGCTCCGATATCTGTCTTGTACCCCAGTTGAAAATTACTTACATGCTGTACAATCCAGTTATATATCGTTGGTTTGCCTTCTTCAATTTGTGGATATTTCCAACTGTCAAATCTTGCATCCATTATTTATATCCTTTAAATTCCTCGATTGTTACATGACCTTCATGTCTTATGCCCTCACGTTTTAAAATCTTCCATATCGTCATAAATATAATTTTGATATCGAGCCATATTGACCAATTATCCACATACCACACATCCAGTTTAAATTTTTCTTCCCAGCTTATAGCATTCCTGCCGTTAACTTGAGCCCATCCTGTCAGTCCTGGTTTAACTTCATGTCTTCGAGCCTGCTCCGGAGTATATCTATCCAGATATTGCATTAATAGCGGCCTTGGTCCCACAATGCTCATATCACCTTTAAGCACATTAAACAACTCTGGCAGTTCATCCAAACTCGTGCCACGGAGAAACCCTCCAAACGGTATCATTCGCGCTGCATCCGGCAACAATCGCCCTTCATCATCTTGGTCATCGGTCATGGTTCGGAATTTTATAAGTCTAAATGGTCTCCCACCAACACCAGGGCGTTCTTGTCTGAAAAGAACCGGCATTCCAAGCTTGAAACTTACTGCTATAGCAATACACATTAGGAAAGGAAGCAGTAATAAAAGCCCCGGGATCACCAATATCAGATCGAATATTCGTTTTTCATACTCTCGAATCACACAAAGATCCTGTTTTCCCCATACGATTTACCAAATTAACAAATTCCTTAGCCTGATCATGTCTATTAAAATGTTCGATCACATAAGCGCGGGCTGCCAATCCCATTTTACGAACATCGTCAGGATTTGATGATAATCTCAACACAGCTTCTGCCAAAGCCTTGTCATTGCCTGGTGGGACGAACAACCCGCCCCCGGCCGCTTCAATCACCTGCCTGATGACACCATCGATAGCAAGGATTGTCGGTTTTCCAGCCGCCATATAATCAAATACCTTGTTAGGATATGTTGTACGAAACATGGGAATATCCATCAAGACAGCCAAACAAACATCTGACGCTGCTAATATTTTAGGAATATCGGATTTCGGCCTAGAACCGATGAAGACAACATTATCAATATTCATCCTTTGAGCCATTTTTTTTAGGTTTGATCTCTCTTTTCCGTCTCCAACAAAAATAAAACGAATATTCTTGTGATTCCTTAATCTGTTTGCCGCTCGCAAGGCCATCGGGATATCGTTGGCCATGCCCAGAGCCCCTGCATAAGTGACTACAAAATATCCATCAAGATCTAATTTGCGCCTAGAGTCGGAACCAATAGATTGGGAATCGAATAATGTTGGATCAACACCATTGGCAATGAGGCTGATCTTTTCTAAGGGAATACCTTTTTTATGAATATAATCTCGATATGAAGGAGAATTTACCAAAATATGGTCAGATCTAGCATATAAAAAAACTTCAAGTAATCGAGAGAGTCTTATCAAGATCGGGTTCTTCAGCACACCCATGTCAATGGCAAATTCCGGCCAGAGATCACGGACCTCCAGAAGAAAAGGTCTATTCCTCATCAAAGAAACAAACCAAGCCGAAACCGCCTGGAAAATCGGCGGCGAGGTACCTATAATCAGATTCACATGCCCGACTCTCATCCCTGCAATTACTGATGAAAACATGAAAGTCAGAAAAGAGAAAATCCGCCAGACAAAACTACGATGCAAAGCAGGGTATGTATACGCCCGTAAAACATCAATGCCTTCAAGATGTTGCTCAGAGATAAAGCCTTCTTTATTAGTAACCCGCCGACCTGTTAGGTAACTAAGGTCACTCGCAACAATGAAAAAGTCATGCCCCTGAGAACGGCAATATTGGGCAAATTCATAATGACGGGTACCGCCTCCTTCTCTCGGAGAGACAAAAGCCTGATGTATTAGTAGTATACGCATTGATCAGTATTATTATCTCAGTAGTAGAGGAGCTTAAATAGAGATTTATACATTATTGCTGCTGTTCTTTTAAAGGCGCTTCTCTTATAATTATACCACTTCTGCGCAAAATCTTTAAAGATAGACTCATTCGTCAATTTATACATGACCTTTAATTGAACAATATGAAGATCATGATAGAAAGGGCTCGCAAGCATCTTCATGCTGGTTCCGGATTGTTCATAGAGAGACCAAAATCCCGCATCAAATTGAGACAGATTGTTCTTTAAAGTTCTGACTGCCTCGTTGAATAATAAATCTGATTCACGTTCTCTGGTATGCAAGAAATAATCATGTATACCCCATGCTGCCCATATAAAGCCATTGAGGATATGTGTTGGAGGGTCAACAATAGCCTCTTCAAACCATAGATAATTCTTATTATCTATATAAGTAACTCCTCCCTCTTTGACATCTTTTTTAAAAGTAAGAAATGCGTTCATTGCCGCGGTCATATATTCATCATTGCCCGTCTCTTTATGAGCACGAACTAAAACAGAAAGACCTTGACCTTGGGCTAAGGCTGAATACCATGGTGCTTTGAGTGTGTCTCGGTATTCCCAATCAAAGTGATGATTCCATACTTTAGTCCCATATGATGTTTCTTCTAAATTTTTTACAAGCCAATTTGCTGCATGTAGAAATTTGTTTTTTCTGTCTTCTTCTCTTGTTCGGCAATAAAGATTGTAATTTCCCAATCCATATTGTGCAATTGCTATAGGATTATATTGTAGTCCAACAATTCCCCGATAATTGAGCATCGGTATGCCCTTATCATCATAATGACCACCATAATCAGCCTTAACGAAAAAGGGCATATAGTATTCACCAAGCGTCCCTGTGTCAAAACTCTCATTTACCTCCGGGATATTATGCCAGAATGTAAGTTGGCTTTTGTTTCCCATCAGATATGCTGAAAATATTCGTCTATAATAATCAATACGTCTCACAAATTCTCTTCACCCCAACGTTCAATAACATCAGCTATACGATCACCCGCCTTGCCATCCCAAAGAGCAGGTATTGTACCCTTTTTCCCGTTACCCTCCAAAACCCTTTTAAGCTCCTCTTTTAAAAAATCCATATCATGACCTACAAGGATATTTGTCCCTTTTTCAACGGTTACAGGTCTTTCTGTATTCTCACGCACTGTAAGACATGGAATACCTAGATAAGTCGTCTCTTCCTGTATGCCCCCTGAATCAGTGATAACAACCGTGGCATCTTTCTGGAGAGATAAGAATTGTAAATAACCAACAGGATCTATGATCTTGAGTCGGTAATTGTTAAGTTTAAGGTTGATTTCTGAAAGAAGTTTACGGGTCCTTGGATGGATAGGGAATATAACGGGAATATCGCGGCTTATCTCTTCCAATGTTTCCATGATAGCGGCCAGCATTGCAGTTTTATCCACATTTGACGGCCTATGTAAAGTGACAAGTGCGTATCTTCCATTTGCTATACCTTCTACATCGATCCTTTTGTCACGCGCGCGAGGCAGTAGTCTGATTAACGTATCAATCATTACATTACCTACAAAATGAATCTTATCCCGTGCAACACCTTCACCCAACAGATTTTCATCTCCATCAACAGATGGAGTGAAAAGCAGATCCGCAATCTGATCCGTCACGACCCTATTAATCTCTTCCGGCATTGTCCTATCAAAAGAACGCAAACCTGCCTCAACATGCCCAACACAGACACCTAGCTTAGCACAAACTAAGGCCGAAGCCACAGTGGAATTAACATCGCCATATACCAGCACCATATCCGGCTTCTCCTTGATCACTGTTTCCTCAAACCGCACCATGATCTGGGCAGTCTGCACCGCGTGTGACCCTGACCCGACCTCCAGGTTGATATCCGGTTCAGGCAAGCCCAATTGTCTAAAAAAAATATCTGACATATTAAGGTCATAGTGCTGACCTGTGTGTACCAAGATTTGTTGTATTTTAGTATGATGACTAATAGCCTGATAAACTGGCGCGACCTTCATGAAATTCGGCCTCGCTCCGACGATATGCAAAATTTTCATACTAATATAACCTTCCCTGTTAGCGCCGATTCCACCGCTGCGAAGCTCGCCCGCGTGACGTTTACAATCGCATCGAATGGTATTAAGGGCGCACCGCCATTCGCCAATGCATCAACAAAGGCAGCAATCTCCGCCCGATGCCCCTTATCCTGCCGCCAAGTCCTGAAAGAGCGGAATCCTTTGAAACCATAACCTATCGTGAGCCTGAAATTTTCCATCCGGATTACTCGCCCGTCCCCAAAGACCTCCAGTCTTTCCTTGGGATAGCTCTTCGAGCCATTGGCAAAATAATGCACTGTACCCACAGATCCATCAGCAAATCCAATTAATATTGACATTTTATCGTCTCTGACTAGAGCGGTACCACCAATCATCTGAGAGGAGACTGTTACTATTGGTGACTCCGCCAGATAAGATAGTAGATCAATAAAATGACACCCCTCCCCGATGATCCGTCCGCCGCCTCTTTCCGGATCCTGTGTCCAATGTTCAGGTGGGATGAATCCTGCGTTAACCGTCATAGTCATGGTCAAGGGATCTGTTCTTCCAGCAAGCAGCTCCTTGATCTTTACAGTATGTGGACTAAACCGGCGATTGAAACCAACCATCAGCAACGGCAGTGCTGAGTGCTGAGTACTGAGTGCTGAGTAAAGAGATATGACTTCACTTAATTCAGACTCATTCAGCGCAAGCGGCTTCTCGACAAAGACATGCTTCCCAGCCTCCAAAGCCTCGCAGACAAACCTGGCATGAAGATGGTGTCCTACAAGGACGAAAACCGCTTGAATCCCCGGATCATCCAGAATCTGTCGATAGTCTGAGACGGCCTTTCCCGCCTTGAATTTCCTGGCGGCATGGGCAGCGGCCACGCCGTTGATGTCTGCCACCGCGACAATTGCAGACTTCGTACGTGACAAAGCGGGCAGAAGAGTAGATCGCGCATAGTTGCCAGCTCCAATAATCCCAACATTTACTCTGTCATTCCAGCGCAGGCGGGAATCCAGCTTTTCGGAAGTCTTGGCTATTATGGTATGATTTACGACCTGTTGAGAAATATTTTCTTTGCTTAGATTCGGATATTCAATAACAATCCCCAAAGCCGTTGGATCATGAAGCAGTTTGTCATAAGCCTCAGATGCCTTCTCTAAAGGAATCCGGTGAGTGATAAGATCCTTCACCCTCAGTTGCCCTGTGCGCATGGCCTCCAAGACTGCCTCGAAATTCCGCTGTTCTGTCCAGCGCACAAACCCTATGGGATAATCCTGCCCCGACTGTTCATATTTTTCGTCATACCGTCCCGGCCCGTAAGAACAGGAAACCTGGAAGGTCAACTCCTTCTCGTAAAAGTCGCTCCGCTTTAGATTCAGATCCACTACACCAACCAATACGATCCTTCCCCTCTTCCGGCAAGCCTGGGCCGCCTGATGGACGATATCGTCCCCCTTGGCCGAAGCGGCGATGAGCACTCCGTCCACACCTTTGCCGCTCGACCATGCCAATGCAGCAGCCGCTGGATCCGTTCCCTTTGCGAGATCGACTATCTCCGCCCCGAATCCCTCTGCCAACCGCAGGCGTGTTTCACTAACATCCACAGCCAAAACGGGGCAACCGTTAGCCCGGAGAATCTGGACGGTCAGCAGCCCTACCAGCCCCAAACCGAATACCATGAACCGCTCTCCCAGGGTCGGGGCCGCTAGGCGGACACCCTGCAAGGCGATGCTTACCAGAACCGCAAAGGCCCCTTCTTCGTCCGATACCTGATGCGGTATCTTGGCACATAGATTCAGGGACACACAAACGACCTCTGCATGAGGTCCGTTACTCGCCACCCGATCTCCTGGCTGCAGATCTGTGACCCCTGCCCCCACCTCCAGGATAACACCCGCATTACAGTACCCAAGCGGTATCGGTTCATCAAGTTTGTTGAACACCGCCTCCACTGTAGGCATCAACCCATCCGTGCGGATCTTATCGATTACCTGCTTGACCTTCTCCGGTTGCTGCCGAGCCTTCTCGATCCAGCCAGCTTTGCCAAACTCCACCAGCATGCGCTCTGTGCCTGCCGACACCAGTGTTCGGGACGTGCGAATCAGAACCTGTCCGCGCCCTACGGCAGACACCGGCACCTCCACAATTTCTGTGGCGCCGGTTTTAAGATTTTGAAGGATCTGTTTCATGTATGTTTTTGTTGTCATGTTGAGCTTTTCCAAGCGTGCCGTAATATCATAGCAACCATTTCCAGACCGGCATGATCTGGATCTTTGCGCCCTCGAAGATCAATTCCTTCTCTTCATCATTGGTGAGGATGAAACCCTCCTCTATACTGAAAGCCTTCATGGCCTCCCGAAGCCCTCTAAATTCCCGCGATTCATTCTTCGGCGTCAGTTCCCAGCAGACCTGCATGGCCGCTTTGGGCTTTGTTCCTTCCTTTACTATGAAATCGCATTCCCGCCGTCCTTTGTAATAGAAACATTCCATCCGTCGTCTGAACATTTCTACAGCGACAGCATTTTCCAGCAATTTACCCCTGTTTTCCGAGAACTCCGTGGAAAGCATGGAAAACCCCGTATCCAAAAGGTATATCTTCTTGGGATTCATGATCCTCTGTCGCGGGGAATAGCTGAATTTGTCATGAGCGACAAGAAAAAATACCTCCTGCAAATATCCGAGATAATTGGAGATGGTCTGCTTGCTGCCGGGAAGTTGGTGACGCTTCAGCTCTTTTTCAAGCATAGAGATAGAGAAAAGATCGGAAAATGTGTTCAGGCTGTAATGCATGACGGCTTCTAAAACGGTTTTGGCCTTGATATTGTAACGTTCCAGGATGTCCCGGTAAAAGATCGTCCGATAATAGGTCTGAAGGAGTTCTCGTTTTTCCGGGACGGTTTCCTTCTTGACGACCTCCGGAAATCCCCCCTCTTTTAAAAATTGTTCAAATGCCTTCAGAACCCTCCCTCTGGCCGTGGTCAACAAGGTTCGCTCATCATAGGGGATGCGGTGAAAACGGAGGAATTCCCGGAAGGAAAAGGGCATCATCAGGATGTTTCGGCACCGGCCGCGCAGTTCTGTCGCTATTTCACGTTCCAGGAGACCTACATTGCTGCCCGTAACTACGATTCTGTAGAGGTTCTGGTTGTGGAGGGTCCTCAGTATTCTGCTCCAGCCCGGCAACTGCTGGATCTCGTCGAAAAATAAAAAGGTCGGCGCCTTCCCGGCGACCTGTTGAAAGGCGGTGAACAGGACATCCGTGTCGGAGGCGGTGAAATCCGCAAGGCGGTAGTCTTCGAAATCGATAAACAGGATATCTTCCCTGCTCCAGTTTCCCTGCGCCAAGAGGTCCTGGATCAGTTGATACATATAGCAGGTTTTCCCTGCCCGTCTTGGACCGGCCAAGGCTATAATTTCCGATGTCTGCTCTAAGACCAAATTAGGAACATCCCTTTTAATCAGAGGTGGGAAGGCCTTGTCTTCAAGCCATTCTGCTATGATTTTCTTAATGATTTCAGTGTTCATCTTTAATTGTCCATTGAAGTGAACAATTTATAGCAGTATTGTCTATCTAAGTCAAGAGGAATGGATTACAGGGCATCATCGGTATAGGTTCATCTAGTTTATTAAAAACTGCCTCAATTGTAGGCATTAAGCCATCCGTTCGGACTTTGTCCAGCACCTGTTTTACCTTCTCCGGCTGTTGTCGGGCTTTTTCCAACCAGCTAGCCTTGCCAAACTCCACAAGCATACGCTCTGTACCCGCTGAAACAAGCGTCCTGGAGATACGGACTATTAGCTGCCCCCGCCCGACATCGGGAGATGGCACTTTCATGATCTCGGTAGCTCCGTTTTTAATATTTTGAATTATCTGTTTCATTTTTATCAATTAACTTGATGTTTGTTGGCAACAAGTCTATCTTTTTCAGCACGGCTTGGGTAGTTGATCAACACAGCCCTATATCTTCCTTTAAATACAAATAAACTGCCCGCTGCCGATCCAATAATTCCGAAGGAACGAATCAATGCTGCAATGTCATTTAGCGATCCTGCCCCACCAAGTACAGTGATTGGCAGATTGATGATTTCACGGATTTTATGGGTAAGTTCAAAGTCATAGCCAGTCATAACACCATCTCGATCTATAGAGTTAATAACAACTTCTCCAGCACCAAGATTCTCTATCTGTCTTGCAAAATCAACAGGCGAGAGCCCTGTCGGCTTTCTTGCATTATGAATATACAATTCATATTTTCCATGCTCATTTCTTTTAACATCCATTACTACTACAATACTCTGGGATCCAACAATTTCTGGAGCTTGTTGAATAATCTGAGGTTTACTCACAGCGGCAGAGTTAATAGCAACCTTCTCAACACCCAGACTGATAATCCTCTCCACCTGTTCCACTGAATTTACACCACCACCATAACAGAGCGGCATCCTGCATTCAGCGGCTAGATTCTTGATCATACTAAAATTCGGCTCTCTTTTTTGTATTGTTGCGCTAATATCTAATACAATCAGTTCATCGACTTCTTTTTCGTTAAAGATCTTGACCGCATTGATTGGATCGCCTACATACTTTGGGTTATCAAATTGTGTGGTCTTGACTAATCCGCCGTTTTTCACAAGTAGACATGGAATTATTCTAGGTTGTAACATCTCAGATATCAGCAAAGTTTTTCAGAAGTTGAATACCCCATTGATGACTTTTTTCAGGATGGAATTGAACACCGTAGATATTCTTATGATTTACTGCACTGCAGAATTTAATCCCATAATCAGTTGTTGCAATCATATCATTATGATTATTGCATTGAAAATAAAAAGAATGTAAAAAATAAAATCGAGAATCGCTATTAATATTTTTCAGCAATGGATTTCCATTATTAAGATGAATCATATTCCAGCCCATATGTGGCAATTGGATTTTTGACTTCAAAACTGAGACATCAAATCTTTTTACGGTTGCATCAATCCATCCAAGACCAGGTAATACGCCTTCGTCACTGGATTTAGCTAATATTTGCATCCCAACACAAACTCCTATGACGGGTATTTTATTATTTAATGCTAGATTTTCAATGGATTCACGCATGCCAGATCTGTTTAAATTGTTCATCGCATAATCAAACGACCCTACGCCAGGTAAAATAATTTTTGTTGCTTTTTTTAGATCATATGAGGTCTTTGCGATTAAAACAGAGATATTCAATCTTTCGTAAACATTTACAAATGCGTTTATATTACCCAGACCGTAATCAATTATTGTAATCATCTTTTTATTGATGTTTCTGCACCCATTGCTTTTAATATTTTCGCACCTACGACGAATACGCTTTCCTGATTTTTAAAATCTTTGTAGGTTTTATTTGGCAGAGACATAAAATAAAATAATTCTTCTTCTGTTATTCCAAGTTTTGTTGCAATGTATTTAAACTCATGAGCAATCTCTTCAGGATTATAGGCCGGAGCCTTCAACTGCTCCAAAGCTTCTTCTCGTTTCATCTGTCCTGTGAGTATTAAACTAGAAAACTGAACTCTTCTTGTATCATACCCAAATTTCGTCGTGAGCCAGTACCCTTCAAAAAACTTTGTAAACCTCGATTCAAAGTGTTTCTGGCCATAGTCTTTCCATTCATAAGTATCAGATAAAACTTGTATGGCATCTTTCTTGATGTAAGGTATATAATTCAATGGTTTAATTACTTTTATACCCCTTATATATCTGAGATAAAGCTTATGTTTTAGAATTGGACTCAACGGATACTTTTTTAAAGGAATGCTTCCAAATTTTCTATGAATATCTCTTATTTGAGTCATGTCTGTACCATAATACAACCATTCCATGGGGTTCC
>CAYUYB010000018.1:8086-16430 GCA_964449025.1 uncultured Desulfobacteraceae bacterium | reverse complement strand
ACGGACCGAATGGGAGTCATATACTACGGTAATTATTTTACGTATTTTGAAATCGGCCGCTCGGAGTACATGCGCGAACTGGGGTTTCCTTATGCGGAACTCGAAAAACAGCGATATTCCCTGGTCGTTACGGAAGCAGCCGCCAGTTATCACGCCAATGTAGGTTACGACTCACTGGTAAAGATCAAGACTTCAATTACCGGTCTTCGGAAGGTCCGTGTTCGTTTTGATTATGTGATTTTGTCGGAAGATGACAGGGTACTGGTTACAGGACATACTGTCCATGCGTGCATAAATTCCGATCTGAAGCCTGTCAAATTGCCCCCTGATATGATGAAAATCATGGAGGAAGGTGCCATAAAGAAAGGAGTTGCAGAATGGAAAAAACCGCAAGACTCATATTAACATCCTTTGCTGTCCTTACCTTTTTTGCTGTCCCGGCGTGTGGCGTCAGTCAGGACGAGTATGAAGAGGTTATGTCTGAGTTGGAAAAGACAAGGGTTGAGCTTGAGCAGGCGAACTTAAGGATCGCCGAACTCGAACAGTCTTTAGAGTTTTCCAAGATGGGTACTGATATCATAGAAAAATTGAAATCAGCTCAGCAAAAGGCCGTAAATCTCAGCGCCAAAGTAAAAGACCTGACAATCGAGAACGAGCGGCTCAAGAAAGAGCTATCAGATATGAAGACCGAAATAAAGGAATAAATGATGGATTTTTTAGAAGCAATAAAAGGGGAATGGAGGCGTAAAAACACGCTTCTCTGCGTCGGGCTTGACCCGGACCTTGTGAAACTGCCCTCACATATAAGAAATCTGGATGCCCCTCTATTCCAGTTTAATAAGGCCATTGTCGACTCGACACATGATCTCGTTTGCGCTTATAAACCGCAGATCGCCTGCTACTCGGCCCGAGGATCTGAATCGGACCTTGAAAAGACAATACACTATATACACATCCATTACCCGCAAATCCCCGTTATCCTTGACTCTAAAAGGGGGGATATAGTCTCCACCGCTGAGATGTACGCCATGGAGGCATTTGACCGCTACGGTGCGGACGCCGTGACCGTGAATCCTTACCTGGGAGGTGACACGCTTGTCCCTTTCCTGAAACGTAAAGGAAAAGGGATTATTATACTATGCAGGACTTCAAATCCTGGGGCCGGGGAGATCCAGGATCGGGAATCGAATGGGAAAAAAATCTACAGGATAATCGCGGAGAAGGCCTCTTCTGAATGGAATTATAATGGAAATGTACTTCTCGTTGTGGGTGCTACCTACCCGGAGGAGTTGGGTGAAATTCGCGCCATCTCAGGCGACATGCCCCTGCTTGTACCCGGAATCGGCACACAGGGAGGCGATATCAGGGAGACCGTCATAAACGGCAGGGATCGCAACGGCACGGGAATGATCATAAATTCTTCCAGGGCCATAATATACGCGAGTCCTGGAAAAGATTTTGCTGATGCGGCAAGAAATGCTGCCTTGGCGCTGCGTGACGAGATCAACCTGTATAGATGAAGGGTTTAAACGAATCCGACACTCCCACATGCAACATCCTGACTTTTACAGGATCTCTCCCGCTATTGAGGCTGCCTAGGCCTTAGACTAAATAGGGGATTTATGACATGAGTCAATATTTTTAGTTGTCTCCTTTTTGGGAACATTTCAAATAGAAAATTGTCTAAATGAACAGTGAAAAAGGGAATAAAATCAGTGAAGACGAGGCACTGGTCAGGGCCTTTCAATCAGGAGACCCTATCGCCTTTGATAAGCTCGTACTTAGGCACAAGGACCGTGTTTTCAGCCTTTGCTATCGTTTCCTCGGCGATTCCCAGGAAGCAGAAAACTGCGCGCAGGATGTGTTCCTGAAGACCTACAGGTACCTCAGGAATTTCCGTTTTGAATCCTCGTTCTACACATGGCTTTACCGTGTAGCGGTAAATACTTGCAAAAACAGGTTGAAATCAGCCGAATACAGGGACTTAAAACAGCACGTTTCTATAAAAAAACCCGGAGAAGGCGATAAGGATAGTCATTATACCGAGCCTTCTGATGAAAGGCAAAACCCGCTGGCGCAAATTGAAAAAAAAGAGAGGATCGGCATGATTCAGGATGCCATAAATTCTCTCCCCGCCGAGCACAAAGGCGTGATTATTCTGCGCGATATAGAGGGTCTCTCCTACGAAGAGATCATCAATATTACAGGGTACAGACTCGGCACCCTTAAATCCAAGCTGGCAAGGGCCAGGGCCGGGTTGCGACAAAAGCTGCGGAGAATTATCTAGGATGAAATGTTATCGTATAAAAAGACTCCTTTCGGAATATATTGACGGCACCCTTGACAAGAAAACAGCTACAGTTGTTGAAGGACATCTGGAGAGTTGCAGGGATTGTAGACGTGAATATATCACCCTTCATAACCTTATTGAAGACTTGAGGTCCATGGAGCTCCTTGAAGCACCGACGGACTTTCTTAAAAAGGTCCATGAACGCATAGCCACTTCTTCCCGTGCCAAGAAATCGCTTCAGAGCCTGTTTTTCCCTTGGCCCGGCTGGGTGTCTAAGGGTCTGATAGCGACCGCGGCTGCCGCCGCCCTCGCGCTTATCATCTTTAACAGCGTCCACTATAAAGGCCGGATCACGCAGCAACCTTTCACATCTGGTGGTGAGTCTACAGGATCAATTTTGCCAGGCATAGCCTCAAAAACCGCCTCACAGGGAACTGCCTTAACCAATCAATCAACCAAAGGATCAGGCGTGATTCAATTGGCCCTCTCATTGCGGACAGAACAGAATCCAAGGGCCCTATCTTCACCGAATATTTTATTGGTAGCTTCAGGAAACGACGCAGGAAGGACCAATGATATACCTGAATTGCTGCTCAATAATGAACAGCAACAAGAGTCGAGCACAGTCATTAGAGCCAATCCTGTTTCCAAAATATTGGAGGCTGTATCTCTGGCCGGGGGAAGACTTATATCAAAGGAATTTAAGACCGGGACCGATACCCTTGAATACCTTACCTTCGAGATACCCGCTGTTGACTACGATCCATTTATTGAAAGTATAAAGGAAATCGGCACCCTTCAAACACCTGCCCCCGCCTTATCCAAACAATATAGGGAACAGGTACTGCTCAGGATACATTTGGATCATTTAGAATAAACCCCAAAAGACTCCTTCAGCCCAGCAGTGCCCTATCGCCCCGCTGTCAGGCGCGAAACCCTTTTAGATACCGGAGATTTTTGGGAACTTTTTCAGATTTCATTTGTCTAAATGCTTGAATAGGAAAGGCGAATAGCCGAGTATTATAATGATTTCAAATTGTTCCGGAACCACCGCGCGGCGATTTCCAGAGAATGGAGATCCCTAGCTGGTATATCATAAAAGACGAATGGATAAAGGACCAAGTCAATATGGCCTTTATCCAAGACTAAAAAACAAAGGAGAGATTTATGGACATCAAAAGTATTATTAAAAGGAAGAAGGTTATCGGGGGTTGGGGCTTGATCTGTTTGACCTTAGTCTTCACGTCCCTCATGATGGCCAATCAGGGCTTCGAGAGAAATGTTCTTGCAGGCCCTTCCGATTCCCCTGCAGTGCCCTCTTTTTCGCAGATTGTGAAAAAGGCGGCGCCATCGGTAGTCAATATCAGTTCTGTAACCGTGCTCAGTACCGGCAAGCAAATACCTTTTCAGAATCCTTTTGGGGGTGACCCTTTTGAAGATCTGTTTGAGCATTTTTTCAGGTACCGGATCCCGCAGGTCCCGGAGAATTACCGACAAACCGGCCTGGGGACCGGTTTTATTATAGATAAAGACGGCTATATCCTGACAAATAATCATCTCGTGGAATCAGCTGAGGAGATTAATGTCACCCTTGCGGATAAGAGAGAGTTCGAGGCCAAGATAATTGGCCGTGATCCTCAGACAGATCTTGCCCTGTTAAAAATAGAGGGGGCTGAGGATCTTAAACCATTAACCCTGGGCGATTCCGACAAACTGGAAGTAGGGGATTGGGTAGTGGCCATCGGCAACCCGTTCGGGCTGGAGAATACCGTTACAGCGGGGATCGTCAGTGCGAAATACAGGCGTAACGTTACAGACAGCTCATATGATAACTATATACAGACCGATGCATCCATAAACCGCGGAAACAGCGGAGGGCCTTTGATGAATACCAAGGGAGAGGTAATCGGCATTAACACTGCCATTTTCTCCTCTTCCCAAAGCGGAGGCAGCATCGGCATTGGTTTTGCCATCCCCAGCAACATGGCTAGAGACCTCCTCCCCCAGCTTAAAAAAGGCAAAGTGATAAGGGCATGGCTTGGCGTTATGATTCAGGCCATCAGCACTGATCTTAGGGATGCGCTCGACCTGAAGGACGATAAAGGTGCCCTAGTAGCTGATGTCGTAACGGGCGGTCCCGCTGAAAAAGCAGGCTTTAAGCGCGGCGATGTGATAGTATCATTTGATGGAAAGAATATTAACGAATCGAGTGAACTCCCCTATATCGTTTCCTCTACACCTGTGGGAAAAATCGTGGACGTCGAAATATTGAGGGCAGGCGCTAAGCAAACGATTCAAGTCGAGCTGGGAGAACTCCCTCAAGATGGAGAAACCACCCTAGCAAGTCGTGCACCATCTTCCAGCCCTGCCTCCCTCGGCCTTTACGTTCAAGAGCTGACACCAGATCTTGCGAGTCGATATAACATAACATCTTCGGAGGGTGTGCTCATTTTTCGTGTGGACGTCAACTCGCCGGCATCCGAAGCTGGCCTGAAAAGCGGCGATGTTATCCTTGAAATAGATCGGGAACGGATAAAAGACATAGGACACTTCAATCGAAAGATTGAAGGCTATAAAAAGGGTGATACAATACTGCTCCTTGTTGAACGAAGTGGCTCAACCCTCTACCTGACACTCAAGGTATGGGAATAATAGATCGTCATTCTGACAAAAATACGTCGTGGACCTAAATGGTTCACGACGTATTTGAAAGTTATTTATTAGACCAGCTTAATCCCCAATTCTTTCAGCTGCAAGGCATCTATCGTAGAAGGCGCATCAGTCAATGGGCATGCCGCGCTTGACGTCTTCGGAAACGCTATTATATCTCTTATGGAATCCACGCCTGACATTATCGCCACCAGACGGTCAAAACCGATTGCCATCCCTGCGTGTGGCGGGGCACCGTATCTGAGGGCCTCCAGAAAAAATCCGAACTTGCGATTAGCATCTTCCTTTGATATCCCTAAAATTCTAAAAATCTCTTGCTGCATGGATATATTGTGAATCCTTACACTTCCACCACCCACCTCGACACCGTTCAGGACAAGATCATAGGAACGAGCCCTTACCTTCTCGGGGTTCTCTTTAAGAAGAGGAATATCCTCTTCCAAGGGAGCGGTAAAGGGGTGATGTACAGCCTCAAGCCTATCTTCCGCGTTATTATATTCCAGCAAGGGGAACCTTGTTATCCATAAAAAGGCGTATTCTTCCTTATCTATCATATTGAGCCTACCCGCTATCTCCTGTCTTAGCATCCCCAATGTGCGGTTAACAATCTCCGGCCTATCGGAGACTATTAGGAGCAGATCACCAGGCAATGCGTCCATTCTCCGGTTTACAAGCTCCTTTTCACCCTCTTGGAAAAATTTGCTCACGTAAGATTGCCAGCCATCGTCCGTGACCTTTATTGAGGCAAGACCTTTGGCTCCCCACGAAATCACTGATTGCGTCAGTTCATCAAGCAGCTTCCGTGAAAATTTGCCAGCCCCTTTTTCAATCTTGATAGCCTTTACAGTCCTTCCTTCCTTAAATGCATTTTTAAAAGGACCGAAATCCGATTTTTCAACCAGGTCCGTGATCTCCTTGAGTTCCATCTTGAATCGTATATCCGGTTTATCCATTCCAAACCGGGCCACTGCGTCCCTGTATTCGAGACGCGGTACAGGCGTGTTGATAGTCTTACCCAGAATATTCTGGAAGAGACCCCTCATCATCCCTTCAAACACATCCATCACCGCATCTTCATCCACGAAGGACATCTCCAAATCCACCTGGGTAAATTCCGGCTGACGATCAGCCCTTAGATCCTCGTCACGGAAACACCTAGCAATCTGATAATACCTGTCGAAACCCGCTACCATCAGGATCTGCTTAAAGAGCTGGGGTGACTGGGGCAAGGCATAAAAAAAACCCTTATTTACCCTGCTTGGCACAAGATAATCTCTCGCCCCTTCAGGGGTGCTCTTTGTAAGGAAAGGGGTTTCAACCTCTATAAAACCATTTTCATCCAAGTATCTTCTTATAAAGGAGGCAATGGCATGTCTCTTTTTAAAGTTTTGGAACACCTTGTTCCTTCTCAACTCAATGTATCGGTACTTGAGCCTCAGATTCTCGGATGCGTCAACTATGCCGTCCACCTGAAATGGCGGCACTTCGGCGGTATTCAGTATCTTCAGCCCTGTTACAGATACCTCGATATCTCCAGTCGGCATTTCAGGATTCTCCTGCCCTTCGAGCCTTGGAGAAACCTTCCCTTTTACCGCTACTACCCACTCGTTCCTGATCGCGTGAGCCTTTTTGTGGGCCTCCTTACTAACCTGGGGATCAAAGACCGCCTGGGTAATTCCCCCCCTGTCCCGGATATCGATAAATATCAGATTACCCATATCCCGCCTGCTATTAACCCAGCCCATTAACAAGGCTTCGCGCCCGGCATCACCGGCCCTAAGGCTGCCGCAGTCATGGCTCCTTTTCCAGTCGTCTAAAGCATCTATCCGCATATATTATTCCCCACAGCCGTCAACCTTCAGCCTTACTTGCCATGATTTTCTTGAGGAGCTCCACCGGATTATCCAGGGCCACCTCAACCTGAGCCTTTGTTTCCATGTCCCTTAGTACTCCTTTGCCGGAGGCCAGTTCATCGTCTCCCAAAATGAGCACCTTTTTCGCCCCCAAACGATCGGCTATTTTCATTTGGGCCCTAAGACCCTTTGAACCGTATTCCATCTCAACATATATACCTGATCTCCTCAGTTCGCTGGCCCAGGGCAAGGCCTTTTCCCCGGCCTTATCTCCCAATGCCGCAATAAATAATTCGGGGCATTCTTTAGACTTTTTTGTGTATCCATCCAATAATGCCATCATCCTTTCCACCCCGACCGCAAATCCTATTGCGGAATGATCCGGGCCGCCCATTTGTTTAACCAGACCATCATAACGACCTCCGCCAGCAATCGCATTCTGGCTACCCAGCCGGTCGCTCTGAATCTCAAATGTTGTCCTGTAGTAGTAATCAAGGCCACGTACAAGTGTATGATCCACTGCGAAAGGTATCTGCAGGCCTTCAAGGTATTCCTGGAGTTTCCCGAAGTGCGTTCTGCAGTCATCGCAAATATAATCAAGGATGGATGGGGCCTCCGCTACTACGGCCCTGCACCCCTCCACCTTACAATCAAATACCCTTAATGGATTGACCTCAGCCCTCTTTCGGCAGTCGGGACACAAAAGATCCCGTCTTTTAAGAAGATAGTCCTTAAGGTCTTCCCTGAATCCTGTTCTGCACTTCGTGCATCCCAGGGAATTGATAATCAGGGTAAGCGGCTCCAGATTCAAAGAATCAAAAAATTGTACAGCCATGTTTATTATATCGGCGTCCGAAACCGGCCCGGGATCACCGAATATCTCTGCGTTGATCTGGTGAAACTGTCTGAACCTGCCCTTTTGAGGGCGCTCGTGCCTGAACATGGGGCCCATGACAAAAAGTTTCTGTATAGGCATATCGTGGTACAGCCTGTGCTGAATATAGGCCCTTACCACCGAGGCCGTAGCCTCCGGCCTTAACGTAACCCCCCTGCCCTTGCTGTCGGTAAGGCTGTACATCTGCTTGGAGACTATATCGGTATCCTCCCCGATAGTGCGACTAAACAGATCGGTCCATTCCAGTAAAGGGGGCCTGATCTCTTTAAAGCCGAAGGCCCTGAATATCTCCCTTGCCCGTGTTTCCACCCATTGCCATATCGCGGCCTCTTGAGGCAGGATATCCTTGAAACCTTTTATGGTGGTAATTCCCAAAAGGACATATCTCCTTTTTTGATAATTATGGGTTATTTTCGAACAGATATCTACTAGCAGATAAAACAACCTACCGTCAATATATTTGCATCAGCCCAGGCTATCTTCTAATCCCAGAATCGAAAGGGGTCAAGTCTACTTTTGACTCTTGGTCAATCTAAGCCTCAGATTTTCAACACGGCTTTTTAGTTTTTCGTCCCTTGTTAGAAAGGGGTCAAGTCTACTTTTGACTCTTGGTCAATCTAAGCCTCAGATTTTCAA
>CAYUYB010000018.1:0-7986 GCA_964449025.1 uncultured Desulfobacteraceae bacterium | reverse complement strand
CACGGCTTTTTAGTTTTTCGTCCCTTGTTATTTCTATGTTTAATCTCTCTACAACGCTGCTCACTGTACTGTTTTTTTTAATTCCAAATATTTCGCCGGTATCCTTAAGGGTGTCACCCCTTAGACGCCTTATAAGGTAAATGGATACATTCCTGGGTTCATTAAAATGCCCCCGCCTGGACAGAAATATGTCCTCTTCCCCTACATTATAAAATTTACATACTTCCTCTATTATTTTAACAGCATCAGGAGCAAGTGCTTTGGATTCGGGAATCTCTTCATGACTCTTACTCTCAAAAAATATGTCCTTTATTTTATCCACAAAATTATCATTACCTATTACTATCGGTAATTTCCTTCTCCCTAATATTTTATTAATCTCTTCAGGAGTCTCCTTCGAAACAAATTGACGATATATTCTTATCGCATCAACTCTGTTTTTAGCAAATAAGTCCAATATATAATCTTTATGCAACCAGTCCCATCTCTTTGTACTGGATACATATCCATTGTGGCTGCTCCATGCGTATTGTCCTAAACTCTCAACTATCCCGGCTTCCAACGGATTCCTGTGAATGTATCTTACCAGTTCCATCAGATAACTGTCGCCTTCTACTAATATCGATTTATAGCGACCCCTGAATAGTTGCCCGTCGCAGTTATGAGTTCTATTGTATCTCTGGGTATAGACACCATTCAAGTGTCTCATAGCTCTTGATATATTTGAATCCAGAGTTTGTACTAAAAGGTGATAGTGATTTGCTAATAAGCAATAGGCAGCAATCTTTATATTATAATCTTCGACAAGTTCTTTGAGAAGATCTATAAAGTTATTGTAGTCATTCTTACCGTCAAAGATATCCTCTCCCCGGCGGCCACGATTCATGATGTGATACCAGGCGTGCGGGTATTGTATCCTTAATGGTCTGGACATATGAAAATCATATCTTAACCATAATCAAGAGTCAAGCGTAGACTTGACCCCTTTATGGACAACTCCATTCACAGATTCCGAATTTCATATATTCTGGACAACCACCATACTTATCCTCTTGTAATTGCTCGTAAGTATAATAGCAGGCACCGGCAGATCCACAAGGAGGTTTAGGATCAGTCCAATAGCTGTCCCAAGCCCAATCAGCAGGAGGATCGCAATCGCAGCCCCCAGCACTCTTAACATTAGAAACACGAACACACCATCTATATCTACCCTCAGTAATTGACACCACGCATCTCGGACAATAATCTTCCGTTACAAGGTCACTACAAGGATTGTAACAACGACAAACTCTGGACTCATCTACACAATCATTGTGAATACTGACACCGCAGCATTCAGGATTCTTTACTGAATAATTCCATCCGCTAGTAATATCAACCCATTGGCCCGATGTATTCCTTATTCCTATTTCATGCGTTATTCCGCAATCATCTTCTACCGTAACCGTAGTAACAATGTCATAATCAGTCCCACAGGTTCCCGTAGAAGCAGGGGCAGTTAAGGTAATGGTTTCAAGATCATTGTCAGTTTCTTGATCCCCGTCATCATCCTGAATAGTATATCCCCCTCCTGAAACTGACCATTGATAAGGGGGACAGGCAAGCCCGCCCGAATCTACATGAAGGGTGATTGTGCCTTCGGGGGCTATTTCGTGACTACTGGCATAGATAATAGGGCGATATCGACTACGCCAATTCCCTGCGTACTCAGCATTACCCGGTGGAGTCGGCGTCTGCGTCATCCCTTCTCTATCCGCACAATCTTCTGCCAGAACAGGACTATTCAGGCAAAGATGGAAGCCAATCATCACTGTAAAAAGACATACCTTTATGATTCTTTGCTTAAGCATGATAATCCTCCGTATATGATCCGCATATGATTCACAGATTTCCACTAATCTCACAGAGCACTCTTCGGCAAATGATTCTGGTCATGTAGGTGGAAATAGCCCTCATTTGTCTAAGGTTAAATGATCGCTGTTAACAGCAGGCAAGAGCTTTTCAGGACAGTTCACGCATCGCTTTATTCGCAACATCCATGCCAATAGGCCAAAATGATAGCTAGGCTGAAAAACAACACAATCTGGTTTTCTGAAAACACATTTTCCTGCATACCTCTGTTGATTATCAAGGCAGGTGTTTATATCTGGAAGTGACTGTTTATAAAGGAAATGGGATAGAGCAATCTGTTATGAAGATTTCAAAGGATTACAAAAACTGTGCAGATTTTAGGTGGGAGAACGTTCTAAGAAACGGCTCTTACAAGTGTCAAAAATATTCTTTAGCCTTTTGCACTTTTTTGCCTGCGCGATGCGTACGTTTCTGTGCAGACCCAATAAAAGAGAGGCAACGCGCATAAGATCTATAGGGCAAGCCCTGTATGAAGTCGCTTTTTGTAACATCAAGAATTGCCTGATTGAATGTATTCTCAATGAACATTCATTCTGATGATATCTTAAGTTCATTTTCTGCAATATTCACCTACAATACTACCAATGTTCAGCACTTAAAGCCCGTTGTTTTTCATTTCAAGCTTCGGGTTAATAATACCTTCTTCAGACAACGCATGTGCTCTTCTGCGAAGGCTGATTTTTACTTCTCTACGTACTCATTAACCGGATGAGCCATAAAATAGGGCGGCAAAAAGATTTGGGTTTCCAATGTCTTCTTGAATATAGGCTTCCCTTGCTGTATGATTAGTTGCCTTGATCTATCCTTATTATTGATTTTGACCGTTTGTTATGACACATATACTCCGGATATTCTAATATTATTAGATACCTCTTTTGCTATAGATGATCAAGAAGATATAGGACTTAAAACCATAAAATAAGGAGAATCAAAAATGAAAAAGTCCATTCTGTTTTTCACGCTTTTTGCGTTCGCCGGTGCCGCCTTGGGTACCGCACATGCCTATGAAGTACTTAACGGTCCTTCCCAGCTGATCCAGTATAATGCCTCCCGGGCCTACGAAGGATATACCCTTTTCAGCACCATTTTCAGCCCTCCTGGAACCAATAAGACGTATCTTATAGATATGCTGGGCAATGTGGTACATTCATGGGAACATAAGACCGAAACGCCTGGTCTGCACTTTGTGTTGCTGGAAAACGGGAATATCTTAGGCAATACAGGTTTCCCTTACCAGGGCACCCCTGGCGGCGAGGGAACAGGCGGCCCCGGAGATACACCAGGTGAAACCACAGAAGAAGATCCAGCAAGCAACAACAAGGTCACCAGATTCGGCGGTACAGTCAAAGGGCTGATGGAATTGGATTGGGACGGGAATGTGGTCTGGCAATACGAACCGGCCGACCCCGATGTATTACTACACCATGATTTTGTCAGGTTGCCCAACGGCAATACTTTAGTCAACGCATGGGAGATGATCCCTTATGAAGAGGTTATCGCGGCCGGCCGACGGGCGGATCAGACTACCCAGAGGGGGGTGGCCACTGATGTCATCTATGAGATCAATCCCGGCGCTAAGATAGTGTGGAAATGGAGTGCATGGGAGCACAGAGGCACCAATTCCCAATCTCATCTTGATGTAAATCACATTACCTATGTGCTACCGGAGCATGAAGAAAACAACCCGGACTGGACACATTTCAACACTGTCGATTATGACCCTGAAAAAGATCAGATCCTGGTCGATTCCCGCGAGTTCGGAGAACTCTATATCATTGACCACAAGACAGGTGATATCCTTTACAGATGGGGAAATCCCAGTGCCTATGCGGCAGGAGACCCGCCCACCTTTACCACGCCGGGAGATCAGATCCTGTTTGGTCCTCATGACGCCCACTGGATCAAAGAGGGGCTCCCTGGTGCCGGAAACATGCTCATTTTCAATAACGGCTGGGGTCGTGCCCCCATAACCTATTCTTCGGTCATAGAAATGGATCCCAAGACCGGTGAGATAGTATGGGAGTATAAATCTAATTCGGAAACCGGTTTTGCGTCACATCACATCTCAGGTGCCCAGAGACTGCCCAACGGCAATACCTTTATCTGTTCCGGGATCTGCGGTCACTTATTTGAAGTAACGCCCGACGGCAAAGTTGTCTGGGAATATATCAACCCTGTCACAGGCGAAGGCCCCAAAAATTGGCTGGAAGACAAGGGATTCGTGGGAAATAACATGCTCTTCAGGGCGCATCGTTACGGACCAGACTATCCCGGTTTCGCAGGAAAAGATCTTAAACCCCAAGGCCAGATTGCTGAGGACATAAAGGACGGGTGGAAACCAAGGGTTGACCTTATAGGTGCCACTCAGCCAGGGGCAGAACTCTGGGAAGAGATCTGGGAATAGCATATCAAGGCTTCTGAGTATTACCAACATGCTCAGAAATGTTTTAGCGGCGATTTCCCTATGGCAAAGACGTTGAAGCCGATATCAAAAAGTCTTCTATGATCCAGAATATTCCGGCCATCAAAGATAAAGGCCGGGCGAACCATTGTCCGGAAAATACGTTCATAATCCAGGTTCCTATAGATATCCCATTCCGTCAGGATGGTAACAGCGTGACTTCCTTCAGCCGCTTTATAAGGGTCTATGTCAAAACTCACATCACCCTTTATCCCTTCCAGTTCTTGTTTGGCGTTCGCCAGTGCCTTGGGATCAGATATAACAACCAGCGCCTTTTCCTCCAACAGGGCCCTCGTGATATATATTGCTGGTGATTCACGTATATCGCCCGTATTCGCCTTGAAGGCAAACCCGAACACTGCTATCTTCTTCCCGGCCACGGTGTTAAACATACCGGACAGGATTTCCCTAACATATCTTGTCTCCTGCCATTCATTTATCTTAACAACCGATTCCCAGTAATCGGCCACTTCGTGCAGACCATAATTCCGGCATATATATACAAGGTTGAGGATATCCTTCTTGAAACATGATCCACCGAAACCAACGCCAGCCTTAAGAAATTTAGAACCGATCCTGGAATCCATACCCACGGCATAGGCAACTTCATCGATATCCGCCTCGGTCTTTTCACAAAGTGCTGAAACGGAATTGATTGAAGACACCCTCTGAGCCAGAAAGGCATTAGAGATGAGTTTAGACAGCTCCGCGCTCCATATGCTGGATTCAATTATCCTTTCACGGGGAACCCAGTTAGCGTAGATCTCAACTATCTGTTTTCTGGCCTTAATGCCTTCTTCCGTCTCCCTTGATCCGATAAGGACACGATCAGGTTCTTCGAGATCTTTAATCGCTGTTCCCTCCGCAAGAAATTCCGGATTCGAGACTACTTCAAAACTTATCTTTCCCGACTTAGTATTGAGTATCCTCTCCATGGCCCTGGCAGTCCTGACAGGGAGTGTGGATTTTTCCACGATGATCTTGCTGCTATCCGAATTAGCCAGGATCTCTCGGGCGGTCTTTTCCCAATACTGCAAATCGGCCGCCATACCGGCTCCCTGACCGAAACTCTTGGTAGGCGTGTTAACCGACACAAAGACGATGTCAGCTTCCCGGATACCCTTCCCTATTTCAGTTGAGAAAAAGAGGTTCCTGTCACGGGCTATTCTAACCCTATCTTCCAGCCCGGGTTCATATATGGGTAGGTTATCGCTTTTCCATTCACTGATTCTCTTTTTATCTATATCCACCAATGTAACCTTATATTGCGGACACTTAGCTGCGATTACGGCCATAGTTGGTCCGCCTACGTACCCCGCCCCTATACATAAAATATTCTTTTCAAACCCCATGCTTTCTCCCCTATAAGACGCGCCATCTAAGGCCAATCAATCTTAAAATATTCCAGATACCATTTTATAAACCTGTTTACGCCTTCCTGGATTTCAAAGCCGGGCTTATAGTTCACGTCCTTTACCAGATCATGCACTTCCGCCCACGTAGACGGCACGTCGCCCAACTGCATCGGTAAAAAATTCTTTTCTGCCTTTTTCCCAAGTGAATTCTCTATCGCCCTGATAAAATCCATCAGCTTTACGGGAGAATTATTCCCGATGTTATATATCCTGTAAGGCGCCGGGGACCTAGACGGATCCGGCTCTTTACCGCTCCATGAGGAATCTCCAGTTGGAGCGAGATCCATTACTTTGACGACCCCGGTGACAACATCATCCACGTATGTAAAATCTCTTTCCATCTCGCCCATATTGAAGACATCAATCGGCCTTCCCTCCAGGATAGCCTTCGTGAAGATAAACAAAGCCATATCCGGCCTACCCCAGGGGCCATAGACTGTAAAAAATCTTAGGCCTGTTGTCGGTAAGGAATAGAGGTAACTATACGCGTGGGCTACAAGTTCATTTGATTTTTTAGTGGCCGCGTAAAGCGATATGGGATGATCAACATTGTCATGGGTTGAAAAAGGATAATTCTCATTCATGCCATATACGGAGCTGGAAGAAGCGTAAACCAGATGTTTAATGTTATTATTTTTACATGACTCCAGGATGTTTTGAAACCCGATAATATTGGAAGAGATATAGGCATAAGGATCTTTAATCGAATACCTGACTCCCGCCTGAGCCGCCAGGTGACAGACCATATCAAAGGCCTGCGCTAGAAAGAGCTTCTCGATGCCCTGCTGATCTTCAAGTTTCATCCTTATAAACCAATAGTCTTCGTACTTTGAGCTCCTGACAAGACTGCCTGTCGCGGCGGTTGAAGGTTGTACACCTGCCTTCTCTAGCCTGCTGTATTTAATATTAACGTCATAATAATCGTTGATGCTGTCCAGACCTACTACCTGATCCCCCCTCTCAGCCAGTCTCTCTGCGACAAATGATCCGATGAAGCCAGCCGCCCCGGTTACCAGTATTTTCATCTGTCACCCTCACGATTCAAATTGCCTGACTCAGGCCCCCTTAGACAGGCTTTTATCCAAATTATCAAAATTTATAAACCCTGTCTAACAATTTATCCGGACAAACACCTTAGGGGAAAAGTTCGGGTACCCCTGGCCTTATATGCCCTGATGACATTGGATTAAACTCTGATATCGTAAAAAATTTGTCCCCCTACGAAAAAATATTGAAAAAAGATAAAGGGAAAGATAAAAGAAGTTACTCAGGATTATTAACATACTGAATTACCCATAAGGAGTCTGCGTCATATGAGTGTTATCCACGAATATTTTTCATGTGATAGGTGCGGGGGTAAGGATTTCATGCGAATCTGTAATTTCTCTCTTCGCTTCCATAGCATCAACTTTTCCGACGAGTTGGTTTATGACAGGTTGGTTGATGAGAAATACCAATGCACCGGGTGCCAAAAAATTTTTACCATGAATCAAATAGAGGAAGGCCTGCAAAAGATAAAAGAGGAGCATAAGGAAACATTTTCGGTTTAAGCCTCTATTGTGGTTTATAAGTCTGTGCTGGAGCGGGATTTCCAGGCAAGGGGCCGTCTGGCCAAGTCTTAATCCCCGGGCTTCTTGTAATAGAATTGAAATTTTGTTTTCCCGATCTCTATAGTGTCAAATTCCTTAAGCGTTACGCTGTCTTTAACCACTTCACCGTTTACCTTCAATTTTATGCCCATATTTGTCATCACATATCCCGAGGGCCTTCTACTGATGGTGGCGGCAGTGGCAGGCATGAATAGACCGGGCAGTCTGATTTCTGAAGTTTCAGCCTTGCCAATCTTGGTAAGTTTTTTCTTCAATTCAATGTCCCCAAGATCGATCCCTTCAATAAAGGTTATTACACCTATCTTTTGCGAGTCCATACCCGCCTGGGTAAGCCCTTTTTGTTTGGCCAGGAGTTCTTTTTGTTTAACGGTATCCAGCATCATAGTCTTGTCCATGTCAACCTTTTTCTCTTCCGAACCGAGCTGAGCCTCCTTACCCGTGCCCACAAAAAGGATCAAATGCTTGCCTATAAGGACATTATCGCCGTGGGAGAGCTTATGGGAGACAACCCTTTTGTCATTTACGAAGGTACCGTTGGTACTCTGAAGATCTGTCAATACATAATCATTGCCGGCTAAGTCTATTCTGG
>CAYUYB010000017.1:7650-16650 GCA_964449025.1 uncultured Desulfobacteraceae bacterium | reverse complement strand
TGATAGGTGGTGAGGCCTGCGGAGGTATAACCGCGGGTGAGATCGCCAATGTCATGGCCCAAGCTATCAGTACTGAAAGGACATGGGATGACATGGCTACGGCCCACATAGGCACCCACCCGGCGCTTACGGCATCACCTTTGGTCTATCAGATCGTAAATGCCGCCGAGGACGCGGTAGCGCACCTGGGTTAGGGAGTAATGTGCGACCCCTTTTATCAACCTTCAACCGGAATGCTCTCTACCAACACGCGTGCCGTGCCTTTATTATAGTAACCAAGCCTTTTGGCAGCACCAGCGCTAAGATCTATTATTCGACCATCCACAAAGGGCCCCCTGTCATTTACCCGAAGGATAATGGATTTACCGTTTTCCAAGTTGGTGACCTTTACATGATAGGGTAAAGGCAGGTATTTGTGGGCGGCATTCAGTCCGTTTGGGTCAAACGCCTCCCCGTTTGCGGTCATATGGCCTCCTCGCTGGTTCCTGGTCTCATACCCGTACCATGAGGCTATCCCCGTTTCGTTATATGCGCTGGCTTCTATAACGGACATGGGTACGTATCTCCTTCCATTAACCACATAAGGGGAATTTTTCACCCTCCCCTGTTTTATCGCCTCCTTGGGTGGAAGGCCGTCTATGGTCTCCAGTCCGTCCCGCGTGAAAGGCCAGTCAATTGGCGCCGTAGCCACATTAAAGGTGAATTCCCCGATCTTATATGCTATCTTCACGGTTCCAAAGACCCCCTTGGTTGCTGTCTCAGTAACCTTGTAGGTAGCCTTGAAAGTGCCTTTGCCGACTTTGTAGGGTACAATAATAATACTGCACGCTGTCAGACATAACAATATGCAGAGAACGAACAGGGCATATAGAAAGAAATTCCTATCATTGAATCTTGCAACCATGATCTCTCTACACTCCACTATATCCTGTTTTATAGTGGACATTTAGCATATTTTATTATAAAATACAATAAATTTATTAAAATTGTTAAATGTTAATTGTCAAAAAAACATTATAGAACTGTTCATCCAGAAACACCCTATATTCTGGATGAACCTTTCACATTTCGGTGAGGCTCTGTTTTTATTGACTTTATCTGATAGCTATGAATCTCTGTAAATGAGTAATGTCTGAATAACACGTTTGCAGAATGTTAGACAAATTGTAATATTGTCATTCCGGCCCCGCACCGAGTGCGGAATAAACTCCAGCCGGAATCCACACCACTGTCATCCCCCGGCTTGACCGGGGGATCCATAGGTTTTCATCATGATGCTGCTTCCCTGGATTCCGGATCAAGTCCGGAATGACGGAAAAGTGGGTTTTGGAAAGGTCTCTGAAAAGTAACCCAAGGGCCGGAGGTGTATGCGGAGTAAGCATGATTACCGGTTATCAGTTATCAGAAAGCATCTTATTGAAAAACATGGAACAAGCAGGCATTAGGACATTTGAAGATCTTGAAACCAATTGAACAGAACGAAATAGGTCCGCATGTGCCCCTTTCAAAAAAGGTGGTTAGAGGGGGATTATGGGTTTTTTCATTGAGGATATTAAACCGGGGCTTAGGCTTGATAAGGACGATTATACTTGCCCGGTTACTCGCTCCGGAAGATTTCGGCCTTATGGGTATAGCAATGCTGGCAATCTCCACCCTCGAAACATTCTCACAGACAGGATTCCAGGCCGCTCTAATCCAGAAAAAGGAGGATATCGAATCCTATCTCGATACGGCCTGGACGGTCTCGGCCATCCGGGGCCTTATGCTTTTTTTGATACTCTTTTTCGCCGCTCCCTTAATTGCTGAATTCTTTAATTCGCCGCAGGCTGTTTTAATAATACAAGTAATCGCCCTATCAACACTGCTTTCCGGATTAAGAAATATTGGCGTTGTCTTTTTTCAGAAAGAATTGGAGTTTAACAAACAGTTCTTTTTCGAGTTCTCAGCTACTATTGTCGATCTCGGTGTAGCTATTCCTCTCGCATTTTTATTAAGAAATGTATGGGCCCTGGTCTGGGGAGGCCTTGCCGCAAATTTTATTCGGCTCTTTATGTCCTATATACTCCAACCGTATCGCCCTCACATTGCTTTTGAGAAACAGAGATTTCTAGGTCTTTTTGGTTTTGGTAAATGGGTAGTGGGTTCCGGCATATTGATCTTTTTGATTACGCACGGAGACGATATCTTTGTAGGAAAGATGCTCGGAGTCACATCCCTGGGCCTTTACCAGATGGCTTATCTCATATCAAACCTCCCGGCCACTGAAATAACCCATGTCATCTCTCAGGTTACGTTCCCCGCTTACTCAAAAATACAAGATAATCTAGTAAGATTGAAGGATGCATATCTTAAAGTATTACACATTACAGCCTTCATTTCCATTCCTGTTGCTATCGGGATTTTCACGTTTTCGTCCGAATTTACTCAGTTATTTCTCGGAAATAAATGGATGCAAATCATACCATTGTTGCAAATATTGGTTTTTGCAGGCCTAGTAAGATCAATAGCCGCAACAGCAGGATATGTTTTTTATGCGATAGGAAAATCCAAACTCGATACATTATTACAAACAATCCGTTTAGCTGTTCTCGTCCTTTTAATATACCCTCTATCTAAAAAGTATGGGCTATTAGGAGTATCATACACGGTCCTTTGCAGTATATTTACTGCAAATCTTTTCTTCTGTATTTTAGTGATAAGAATTACAGCCTGCAATTTGAACTCATTTCTCAAGACTTTAATCTTTCCTCTTGTAAGCAGCGCAATAGCATGGTTTTTAATAAGCAAGATAAAAATAATAACAAATATAGGCATCACTGAATTTATTTTTTTAGCATCCTGTTTTGTCATTTTATATCTTGTTTTCATTTCATTATTTACCAGATTTGACTATAAAATATGGAAGATTTTAAGTGAAAGCTTCAAATCGATGAAGAGTTAGATATGCCACATCTGACAAGATATAATATGTATAAACAAATTAAGGAATGTCTTATTAGAAACAAATTATTTCCTATCAAAGGTGATATTTTAGGCATTAGTGGGATTGCAAATTTTTATCCTTACATTAATAAAAAAAAAGCTATCATAGAGGAAGTATATTATCCTAGTGTGGACATCCAGAAGCTGCCATATGAAAATAATAGATTTGATTATATTATAACTGATCAGGTTCTTGAACACGTTGAAAAGCCACACCGTGCAATCGACGAGTCATACAGAGTTTTAAAAAAAGGCGGAATAGCGATTCATACCACGTGTTTCATCAATTATATACATTTATCCCCCGAAGACTTCTGGCGCTTTTCTCCACATGCACTATCTTTCCTTTGCAGAAATTTTGAAGAGATACTTGATGTTGGTGGATGGGGGAATAGGATTGCAATTCTATTATGCTTTCTAGGAAATAGATTCAGAAATATGCGTATCCCTGATAAGAAACGCAGCATACGTCACATGATTGCTAACCATAACGAAAAAGAATACCCGATAGTAACATGGGTAATCGCAAAAAAATGAAACTTCAAGTGCAACCAGGCCATTATTTCAACAGTTCTTATGATACGAAGGAACGTTTCATCAGCTATTGGCATCAAATCAATGAAATTATGCTTTTAAAACCAAGATCTGTACTTGAAGTTGGGGTTGGAAACGGATTTTTAAGTAACTATCTAAAAATAAGGACAATAAACATTACCACACTAGATATTGAGTATAGGCTAAAACCGGATATAGCAGGCTCTATTCTGGATATGCCTATAAAGGCACAATCTTTTAACATCGTTGTCGCTTACGAAATTCTGGAACACATACCCTATAACAATTTTGTCAAAGCCCTCAAGGAACTTTCGAGGGTATCACAAAAATATATCGTCATCTCTTTACCGGATATCACAACGGTCTATAGATTCAACATCGAATTGCCCAGAATAAGACCGATTAAAAAACTTATACCACATCCTTTTCCAAGAGCCACTAATCATATATTTGACAAACAGCACTATTGGGAGATTGGGAAAGTTGATTACCCGCTTGACAGGATAAAAGGTGATATGCGCAGAATTGGACTTAATATTATTAAAACTTACAGGATTTTTGAATACTATTATCATAGGTTCTTTATTTTGGAAAAGGTAGATACATAGCAAATAAAGAGAGAACCTCTGCCGTTTTATACCGGCGGCACAAAAACTGCTTTCTCGTTAATAAATACCGTGAAGCTAAGAAAATGAACCAAATTCGCGGTGACATCGTGACGGTTTTCCCAAAGCAACCATTTGAAGCGCTCCCCGAATACCTGGCAATTTCCGATCTAGTTGTTATTCCGCAAAGAAAAACATCATCTTCATACGGTCAGGTTCCCGCAAAGATATTTGATGCCATGGCAATGGCTAAGCCCATAATAGCTTCAAGGTTGTATGATATCTCTGAGATATTGGATGGATGTGGCTGGTTAATAGAGCCTGAGAATAAGGATATATTGGCTGATACTATCAAATATGTTTTACTTCATCCTGAAGAAGCACAAAATATTGGCATAAAAGGGCGTAAAAAAGTTATGAAACAATATTTATGGGATGCTTTAAGAGAAGAGCTTGTTCAAGTCTTTAAATCTATTTGATAAACCTTGACCAACGGTTATGCGACATATGCCAAAAGTAAGCGTTATTATTCCTACTTATAACCGAGCCTCTTTAATTCAAAGAGCGATTGATTCGGTTTTGACTCAAACCTATACTGACTTTGAACTCATTGTCGTGGATGATGCCTCCAATGACAACACGCAAGCTGTCCTTGAAAAGATCAGAGATACCAGGATTAGGCTCATGCGACATAACCTGAATATGGGCGGATCTGCTGCCAGGAACACAGGTATAAGGGCTGCAAAAGGCGATTTTATAGGCCTATTAGACGATGATGACGAGTGGTTGCCTAATAAATTAGGAAAACAATTAGATCTATTCAACACGTCATCGAATAATTTAGGTCTTGTCTATAGCGGGTTTTTTTTCATCTCATTAAAAAATAATTCCATTTTAAATAAGCTTATACCCGAAAAAAAAGGCTTCCTGTTTCATGAACTTCTGAGACGCAATCTTATCGGCAGTGCCACACCGCTTATCAGGAAAGTATGCTTTGATAATGCCGGATATTTTGATGTAACTCTTCAAGCGTGTCAGGATTGGGAAATGTGGATCAGGATTTCCAGGTATTACAGTTTCGATTTTATTCCTGAACCATTGGCAAAATCATACGTACACGGGGCGCAGGTATCCACCAATCTAAACATCAAAATTAGAGCTAGAGAAAAATTAGTCAAAAAATATCATAATGACCTTATTAACATTCCATCAACTTTATCCTTTCTAATGAAGAGGCTGGGAATTTTGTATTGTATTGCCCGTAACAGATATAAAGGACTGTATTATTTTTTTAAGTCAATCCGATGGTATCCTGGGCAGAAAGATTGCTATAGACATATCCTGCTTTGTATATTCTTCCCTGCAAAACATAGAGCATTGCTGAACCGTGATTATGTTTCACATAAGGATGGCATTATATTCTACTTCTAAAGATCATGCCCAAGGTCAGTGTAATAATCCCAACATTTAACAGGGCTCAATTCATCAGAAGAACTATCGACAGCGTCCTTAACCAGACCTATAGAGATTATGAGATAATAATCATTGATGACGGTTCCACTGATAATACTAAGGAGGTTGTTGAATCATACGGAGATAAAGTGAGGTATTACAGGCAGGCCAATAACGGCGTTGCCACGGCAAGGAACACCGGCATTGCTAAGGCAGATGGAGAATATATTGCATTCCTTGATTCGGATGACATTTTTTTAACTGAAAATCTGGAAACAAAAATATCATTTTTTGAGAGCCATCCAAACGAATACTGGGTGTATTCTGACTGGCAATATGTGGATGAAAAAGGAAATCTCTTGCAACACGGTTCCCAGAAATATAACTATTCACACAGACAACTGAACGGCTCTATTTTTAATGAACTCATCTATCACCGCAATTTTATTTCTCCATGTACTGTCGTCCTGAAAAAATCGGTATTCGACAAGATAGGCTGTTTCGATCCGCAAATACCCTCACAAGAGGAATATGATCTGTGGCTGCGGATATCTTTGAAATATCCCGCCAATTACCTGGATCAGTCGCTTGTTTATGCGATGATTCATAAGGATTCGTTATCCGGAGATTTCAGAAAATGGGCAAAAGGAAATGAACAAATCGTTGATAAGCTCAAAGATATTATCCCGGATGATTTCCCTCATAAAAAAAACTTATTAAACAGAATGCATGCGGATAAATACACTTTTTTGGGAAGAGATAACGCTGAGAAGCACAACTACAGCGAGGCATTAATTTATTATTTTAAATCTATTAGAAAACTTCCTCTGCAAAAAAGGCTTTATTGGCTTATTTTGAAGACATTTTTTTCTTATATCCGAGAAAGGCTATGACTAGGGCGGTTTGAAGACGGGTGAAATGGAAAATGATTTAGAACAATACTAAAAATCTATACCCCATAACAATAGATCAAAATGAAAAAATTTACCAGGTTGTCAAGAGAAATTGCAATAAAAGCGGATCAAGTTTTAGGCATCCATATAAAAAAAAGAGGAGGTACGATCCACAGATATCTTTTACGCAAGTGGTCGATCGTGCGACGGATCATTGATCCGATGGTTATTCGTGTAAAGTATATGCTTTTCAGAATACCTATAAAGAACCTGCGACTCCATCTAGGTTGCGGCAGTAAGCACTTTGACGGTTACATAAATGTCGATTTCTGGATCACGGAAGCCACAGATGTCATATGCGATATTACAAAGTTGCCATGGCCTGATAATTCTGCAGATGTGATCGAAACTTATCACGTCATTGAGCATATTTCTCATAGGAAGATTAAGGATGCGCTATCCGATTGGCTGCGAGTATTAAGGCCCGGAGGCAGAATGATTGTAGAAGTGCCCCATTTTGATAAGGCGGTAAATGAATATCTACAGGGTAATGAAGCGCGTTTAATAAATATTTTTGGATGGCAAAGGTCATGGGGAGACATTCATCTCTACGGATACAACCCCGCGAGATTGATCCGGCTTCTAAAAGAAGTAGGGTTTAGCGAATGTGTTGAGGCCATCCCACAAAGTTCTCAGTCAGTTGAAGAACCTTCATTCCGAATAGAATGCTCTAAACCCTCTACATAAATAAAAGGAAGTCATTCATGTCAGCATATACCTTAAAAGAAATACGTGATTCTTATAAGCAGAAGAAGAACTGGGAAAGGCAATTTCCAATCAACTCTCATATTGTCCGTCCTTTTTCATTTATTGTCACTTACTGGGTGTTAAAGATCACCACGAATCCTGCTAAAATTGCCTCCTTCGGATTTCTCATAGGCCTCTTAGGATTTCTATTCCTTTCCTGTTCAGCGATATTTTCGCTGTGGCCGGGGATAATACTTATTATCTTATATTCTATATCAGATGCCGTGGACGGCAATGTAGCTAGAGCAACAAAAAGCGTAACACTCTTTGGAAAGTATCTTGATGGCCTCCTAGGAGATATTATAGACGGCAATTATTTTTTCTTTCTGGGGCTGGGTTTGTATTTTTCCGAACCATCGTTTGATGGTCTCTTTATTTCCCTACTTCAAAAAGATTATGCCCTCGCTCTGCCTTTATTTTTAGGGGCATGGATAATAATCTGCAGATTATGGGCATTAAATTTTAAAAGCCGGTATGATACTTATCGAATCAGAAAGGAAGGAATGAAACCTTTTAACGATGCTCAAATGCAGGAAGTCATAGGAAAGTCCACCTTTAGCGATCGCTGGTATTATCTTCTTTTTATAAATATCGAATGCCTGAATAACCAATTATTGTTATTAGTAATTTTAACCGCATTGAATCTGACATTATGGTTTTTATTGTTATTTGCTTTATTGTACACGATTAAAGTTGTTTTCTTCTTTTTCTATTTCTTCATTCTCACGAAATCAAGCCTTTCAGATAGTCTTTTGTTTTCGCCGAAGTGAGAATCCAAAGGGTAATAATTTCTTCTACAGACGCAATCTTGATACAACAATTAATAAACGTCATAAGGGTTATGAAACCAAGGCATATCTTGAATGCTGTAGTTTCTCCCTGCCATGCCATTAAAGCATTCAAGTACCATTATCGAAGAGTCTCTGAGCGAGATTTCGTTTATTTCCTGGGAAAACAATTGGATCAAGAAGACGATCATATCAGTTCCGCATATACCGGGCTAAAAAATAATAATCCGCTATGGTCCGAAATCAAAAATAGATTATCTGCATATCAGAACAGCTATGGTCTGCAAATGACAAAAGAGCTGCCCGTACTTTATCTATTGACCCGGTTACTGAAACCTTCTTTAATATTAGAAACAGGTGTTGCGTCCGGCGCTTCTTCAGCATACATACTTCAAGCCTTGAATGATAATGAGAAAGGTGAATTATATTCAATCGATTTGCCACCTGATAACCTTCCCCCTGGGGAAACAAGCGGCTGGCTTGTGCCGGAATACTTAAGAAGCAGATGGAAATTACATATCGGGAACTCTAAGGATTTACTGAAACCTATTTTGTCTGAGATTGAAGAAATCGATTGTTTCATCCACGATAGTCTTCATACATATGACCATATGATGTGGGAATTCAAAACTGTCTGGAATTATTTAAGAAATGGCGGGCTCTTCCTTTCTCATGATGTAGGCGCCAATGAGGCTTTCTTCGATTTCATGAACTCGGAAAAAATCCCTTGGAGATCATATCGGGTATTTCATGTCCTTGGAGGGTTTGTTAGATTAAAATCATGAATATTTGTTTTCTTTCGATTGTTACATATCGACACGGCATGAAAGGGGGCATGGATCTCCATGGGAAGCATCTGATAGAAGGTCTTGTAAAAAGAGGACATAAGGTCACGGTCATATCTACCCGACATCCTTC
>CAYUYB010000017.1:0-7640 GCA_964449025.1 uncultured Desulfobacteraceae bacterium | reverse complement strand
GAAGAGATTAATGGGATAAAAATTTATTATCTTAAGAATACGACCTTTGGGTCTTCAAGAAAGGGGTGGAAAAGAGAAAGTAGAAAGAAGTATCTTGAAATTATTGAAAGGGAAAATATTGATATCGCCGTAAGCCAGTCCAGGGCAGGCTACAGTGTGGCCCGATTATCAAGAAAGATGAAAATCCCGTTTGTAACTATCTTTCATGGATACGAGACAATGGTCTTATTTTCTGTTTTGAGGCAGGTGTTGAATTTTAAAACTGGGTTTTGGCAACTGATAAGATCCTTATTGGCAAGTGCTTATTACACACTTTTCCAGGAGTACGTGCTCCTGTTCTATTCGGATAGGATAATAGCTGTAAGTGAAAAAGTCAGCTACGTCATTTCGAGAAGACTGCCTAACATTGAGACTAAAATGAAGGTTATAAATTACGGAATAGATATCAAACTATTTTATTTTTCCGAAGAGATGAGACACCGCGGCAGAGAGATGCTAGGGATCCCGGGGGAGGCGAGGGTGATACTTTTTCTGAGCCTGTTATCAAAACAGAAGGGCGCCGATATTGCCATCAGGGCATTTAGAGAACTATCAGGTAATGATTCATTAAGGTTGATTATCGGCGGTGATGGAGATTATCTTGAAGGCGCCAAGAAGCTTGCCAAACATTATGGTATTGAATCAAGGATTTTATTCCCCGGCTTTATCCCTAACGAGGAAGCCCCTCTATATTACAATGCGGCGGATGTCTTTATCTTTCCCACACTCCGTTTGGAATCCTTTGGTATTGTATTAGCGGAGGCAATGGCCTGCAAAACACCTGTTATCTCGAGCAGGATAGGCAGCATTCCATATGTCATAGATGACGGTATTGACGGAGTGCTTATAGAGCCAGGGGATTATCAGGACCTAGCAAGACAAATCAAAAGAATCTTAGACGATAAAGCGTATTCAGAAAAGATCGCTCAAAATGGCTATCTCAAGGCACGGTCAAGGTTTGATGTAGAGAAAATGATCGCAGACACAATTCAAACATTTGAGGATACACGTAACTGTTGAATTCAGAACTTAGATAATAGACTATGAATGAACAATATACACTCCCCCTAATAACTGCAGTAATTCCAACAAGGAATAATGATATTGATCTCATTGACTGCATAAATTCATTGATGAGCCTCGATTATGATCTGGAAAAAATTTCCATAATAATATGGGACAACGATTCTGATCAGAAGATAAAGGAAAGGGTAAAACTATTTCTTATAGGATTAAGAAATGAAAAGGGGATAGATATCAGTTTTATCGAGAATACTGTGAACCTAGGCGGATTCACATCAAGGGCTGAATTATTTAACAGGGTTCCCTCGACATCCGAGTATGTTCTAAGTCTGGATGATGATGTTATCTTACCCAAAAACCTTCTAAAGAATTCGCTCAGGCATTTTAATCAGTGGGAATCGGTTGGAATTGCAGGCCCCAGGATAGTGTACGATGAGGCGCCGAATGAAACTGCCCATGGTGCCGGTTTTATAAACATGTGGTTTGGACTTTATAATACCGTTGATGCCGAGTCGTCCGTTGAATGTGACTATGTGATTGGTTGTTGCATGCTTATCAAGAGACAGGTGATAGACAAGATAGGGAGTTTTGATAGAGATTATTACACCTCGCATGGAGAGGTTGATTTTTGTTTAAGGGCCAAGGAAAAGGGGTTCAAGGTTGTTTACGATCCTGCGATTTCTGTAAGACACAGGGTAAATCGGGGAGGAACAAGAACTCTTGAAAGGATGTACTATGTTTACAGAAATAAGCTGCTTGTTATTAAGAAGAACTTTCCTGTTCCTCAGAAAACGGTAGCCCTTTTCATACATTTCTTTTTCTGGTTTCCCAAAGCCATTATTGATTCTATAGTTGTTAATAGGGGCGTGAATAGAGGAGAATTAAAGACGATATTCAAGGCTATGTATGACGGCTGGATGAATAGAGTCGGTAAAAGGATCTAGTTATTACTCACATATTAGCGTTGCACTATTAGCAGTCAGCTTTCTGCTATAAGTGAATAGCTACAAGACTAAAATAAACCTTATCATACCTGCATTTATAAAAAGCCGTCTAACAATTGAATACTTCTAAACTAATTCTTCTAAAAATCCATGAAAACAAGAACACTTTTTGTCATAGATAACCTACAATTCGGGGGTGGGGAGCGGGTATTTACGCAGATTATTAATGGATTGAACCCTGCGAAGTATGAAATATTTTTAGCCTCTCAACCTGGCAAACAGTTCTATGAGTCTATTCAAAATAAGGAAGTCGGATTATTTGCTCTGGATTTTTCTAAGAGACTTAATCCAACGTTAATCTTTGAATTAGCGAGGATCATAAAAGAAAACAAGATACAGATCGTCCATGGCCAGGGGACAAGGGCGGAGTTTTACGCGAGGATTGCCAAGAAATTCACTGGCAAAGCCACATATGTCTCAACTATCGCCATGCCGGTCGAGGGATTTAATGTTAACCCATTAAGGAAAATAATATATCGCTTTTTTGATTGCCTTACCCAAAGGTTTGTTGACAGGTTTATCGTGGTATCGGAAAGCCTTAAAGAGATGATGGTTAATAATAGAGGTATTATAAGTGATAAGGTCTTCAGGATCTACAACGGCATTGAGGTAGATAAATATCGGCCGGGGCCGGATGATCGTGAGCGGATAAGGTCAGAACTTAATATTGACGGGGATATTATTCTCATTGGCGCTGTAGGCAGAATGGTATGGCAGAAAGGTTTTGAATATTTGATACAGACGATCCCGGATGTCCTGAAGGCTTATCCGGACGTGAAATTTCTGATTGTAGGAGAGGGGACGTTAAAAGAAAGGCTCAAAGCTCAAAGCTCAAAGCTCAAAGTAAAGGATTATTTAATATTTACGGGGTTTAGAAACGACATAAAGGAAATACTTTCAGCTATTGATATACTTGTTATTCCATCCATTCTCGAGGGATTCCCCATGATTGCCCTTGAAGGGATGGCAATGACTAAACCGATTATCGCTACAAAGATCGAGGGGATTATTGAACAGATCACGGATGATGAAACAGGGCTCCTGGTTCCATCCAAGGATGCCAATGCGTTAGCAAATGCGATTAATCGTCTTATCAGCAATCGGGATTTTGCCTTAGGGCTTGGGATGAAAGCAAGGCAAAAGGTTGAAAAGGAATTTTCAGTGGAAAAGATGGTGACGGAGACCGAAAAAATCTATCAATCCTTGTGTGATGGTAAGGTGTAATAAAAATGAAGATCCTCTTTTTGGCGGATGTGTTTTATCCTGACACCATTGGTGGGGCGGGGAGGGTAGCCTATCACCTTGGCCTTGAGTTAAGCAGAAAGGGCCATGAAGTCCATATAGTCGCACGCAACACTGACGGTAAATTAATTGAAAATCAACAATTAAATCCCTACCTGACTGTTCATCGTTTCTTATCACCGCAAAAGGAATCGATGAATCAATTTTTGTCGGAAAGTAGAAATAGTCTGTCCATAGTCAAAAAATTGCATAATAAGATGAAGTTCGATATCGCATGCGTTCATCAAAGCATGGTTGCAATAGGCCCTTCATTTTCAGGCCAATTTAAAAATACACCTTTTGTTTACTATTATCATTCCCCATGGCATGAAGAATATCTGGTAAAAAAAGGGGGAGCGAGCGACCGAACAAATGCAAGAAATAGGTTAGTCGCCTGTTTTATGCGCCGGATAGAAAGGTGGATCCTGTTCAAATCATCAAATGTTATCGTCCTAAGCCGATATATGAGAAATAACGTTTCGGCGTTGCATGGCTATCCTTCAGACAGGATCAAAATAATACCCGGTGGCGTGGGCTTAGATCATTTCCGTCTTCCGGCTAAAAATAAGATCAATGTTAAGCGTAGTATCGATTTTCCTGTCGATAAGACGATATTTTTGAGCGTAAGAAATCTGGTGCCGAGAATGGGCCTTGAGAATCTGATAGAGGCCTTTAATAAAAGCAAAGTACTTAAAGAAAAAGGGCTTTTATATATAGGTGGAAAGGGCCTTCTTGATAATCGCCTGAAAGAAATGGTCGAGGATCTTAATCTGACCAAATCTATTAACTTTTTAGGTTATATCCCGGATGAAGACCTGCCGGGGATATACCAGGCCGCTGATTATTTCGTCCTCCCCACCGAAAAACTTGAAGGATTCGGCCTGGTAATTTTGGAGGCTATGGCATGCGGCACTCCGGTGCTGGGGACCCCTGTAGGTGCCATACCGGAAATAATCGAACCGTTCGACGAAAGGCTTATATTTAAAGGAACGACCTGGAAGGATATCAAAGAGAAGATGGAGGATATTATCGAGAGACCTGATCTGTACTATTTCGATCCCAAGGCCTGCAGAAGATTTGTGGAGGAACATTATTCCTGGGAAAAAGTCGCGGCGGATTTTGAGAAGGTGGCCGTAGGCTTAATCACATAATCACAGGATTTTAATTTGACAATAAAGGCTCTTTAAGATAGAAAGCCACCTTTCAGCAGATCAATATAAGGAGAAAATGAAAGATGGCTTTTCGCACACTATGGATGTCAAACAGAAGGGTTATTGTATTCTACCTGAAAATAGCCTTGATCTGTTTTCTTTTATGCTTTTTCTCAAGTAACGCTTGGGCCTCTTTTCTTGGTTTTATCATTGGAAAAATCTAGTCTTTGTCCTTTTCAGCCAGTTCCCTCAATATCTCCGCATTCTTCTGAATGCGTTTGATATCGGCCTTCAAGTTAGCCTTATTGGGCCTGTCTTTCCATTTTCTAATCGCCTTTGTTTTTTTCGAGTTTGAAGTCATAATCAATCTTCCCTTTCCATAGGTGCTCTCTTTTTCATCCTCTTCTTTTTTCGCCGCCGTCTCCGTTCAATCTCACGACGTCTTTCTATCTTTTTATGTCGCGCCATATTATGTCCAACTTTCCTTTATATTAAGACCTTTAAAAACACAGCGAAAATTGTAATCCCGTCATACCGGCAAAAACCGGTATCCAGTGTTTTCAAATACTTTCCGGATTCCAGATCGCGCTTCGCTTGTCCGGGATGACAGGAAAGAGTGTTTTATAATCATATCGTTAAAACATTAATAGCTAAAAGGATCTTCCACAAAAGGGACCCGCACGTTCTATTAATCGAATTGTCTACTAAAGTCAATCGAAACAATACATCTTATTTAAGAAATCACTTCCAGACCTAAATCCACGGCCCTAGCGGAATGGGTGAGCGCGCCCACGGATATAAAGTCTGCACCGGTACCGGCTATTTCGCCTATGTTTTCGAGGCTAACACCTCCTGAGACCTCCAATTTTGCCCTGCCGGCTACCATACGCACGGCCTTTCTTATCTCGTCATGTGTCATGTTATCCACAAGTATTATATCTGCGCTTGCCTTAACAGCTTCCTCCACCCCGGCAAGGTCGTCGGCCTCAACCTCAAGCATGATATTATGGGGCGCTTTCTTTCTGGCAAGTTCGAGGGCCTTTGATATGGAACCGGCCGCTGCTATATGGTTGTCCTTGATAAGGATGCCGTCGTATAATCCGAAGCGGTGATTGAACCCACCGCCCATACGCACGGCATATTTATCAAAGACCCTGAGTCCTGGTGCCGTCTTTCTGGTGTCAAGGACCTTTACCTTTTTTGACCCGGCCCTGTCGACATACTCCATGGTAAGAGTGGCAATGCCGCTCATCCTTTGTAAAAAGTTAAGGGCCGTCCTCTCGGCCTTGAGAATAACACACAACGGTCCTGAAATGTGGCATATGAGGCCTCCCGCAGGCACGATCTGTCCGTCCTTATAATGATTTTCAAATTCAATCCTGCTGCTCAGCAATTTGAATGTCCTGTTAAAAACGGGAATTCCTGCCAGCACAATCCTTTCCCTGGCCTCAAGCACTGCCTTTCCTTCGACTCCGGGATCTACGATTGCATCAGTGGTGATATCTCCTGTGCCCAGATCTTCCTCAAGGGCCGTGCGAATCAAAGGATCTGCCAGTATTAAATCCTCACTCATCGATCGCCTCAAAGAAACTAAGGTTTTTTTCCAGCTTTTTGAGTTTGCTCTCCATCGCTTCATACTTCTCCCTAACCTTCTCCACGATCTCCTGGGGCGCCTTTTCCAGGAATGCCTTATTGGACAATTTATTACCGGGCCCTTCCATCTCTTTCCTGAGTTTTTTTATCTCTTTTGCGAGCCTTTTTTTCTCCTCTTCAAAATCTATAAGCCCCTTTAACAGGACATGAACCTGGTTGCCTGCAAAGACCGCGGTCGCTGATCCCGTTGGTTTGGAACACTCTCCATAGATTTCCACGGAACCAGCCCTGGCCAAATCCCTGATATATGAAAGGTTCTGGCGAATAATATCCCTGTCACCTGCTTCAGGCATCTCTATCAGGATATCAACCCTTTTTGAAGGAGCCACATCCATTTCTCCCCTAATATTCCGCACTCCCGTGATTACAGACATAACAAGCCCCATCTCCTTTAAGGCCTGCTCATCCGACAAGAATTCCCGGCCTGCCGGAAAATCCGCGTACATAATACTCCCTTCATGTCCCGGCAAACGCTGCCATATTTCCTCGGTAATAAAAGGCATGAATGGATGGAGGAGTCTTAGAACACCCGTCAGTATATCCCTGAGAAAGACCTTTGCGGAAGTCTTCTCCGATCCGTCTTCGCCATACAACCTTTCCTTAACCATCTCCAGATACCAGTCACAAAACTCATGCCATATAAACTGGTAACAAAGGCCTGCGGCATCATTAAACCGGTATTCATCCAGGGCTTTGGAAACCTCTTCACTCACCGTGCCCAGCCTAGTCAGTATCCATCGGTCCGGCAAGGAATAGATAAGATCTTTTGGCGGGATAATCGAATCCTTGTCAAGATTGGCAAGTACGAGGCGAGCCGAGTTCCATATCTTGTTCGCAAAGTGCCTATATCCTTCTATCCTCTCCTCAGAAAGCTGGATGTCCCTTCCCTGGGCCGCGAATGCGGCCAGGGTAAATCTGAAGGAATCCGCGCCGTACCTGTCAATGACTTCTAGGGGATCGATAACGTTACCCTTTGATTTGCTCATCTTTTTCCCTTCAGCGTCTCTAACCAGGGCATGGATATACACATCCCTGAAAGGAACCTCTCCCATAAAATGCAGGCCCATCATCATCATTCTGGCTACCCAAAAAAAGAGGATGTCAAAGCCTGTCACGAGCACTGATGTGGGGTAGAAGGTCTTCAGGGCCTCTGTCCTCTCGGGCCAGCCCAGGGTGGAAAAGGGCCACAACGCGGAGCTGAACCAGGTGTCCAACACGTCCTTTTCCTGCCGGAGTTCCTTACTCATGCATGAAGGGCATGTTTCCGGTCTTTCTTCAGTCACCGTGATCTCTCCGCATTTATCACAGTAGTACGCGGGGATACGGTGCCCCCACCATATCTGCCTGGAGATACACCAGTCCTTAATATTATTCATCCATTCATGATAAACCTTTTCCCAGGTTTTCGGCACTATCCTTGTCCTGCCTGATTTGACCGCCTCAATAGCCTTTTCCGCCAAAGGGGATGTCCGCACAAACCACTGTTTGG
>CAYUYB010000016.1:11377-16947 GCA_964449025.1 uncultured Desulfobacteraceae bacterium | reverse complement strand
CGAGGGGAACAGGGAGGGGGTAGGCATCCCACGGCCGTAACTCATAGAAATGACCGGCCCGGGAGATCCGGAACGAAGAAAAGGGACAGGCCTTCGATAAACTCAGGGCCGTGAGTCCTTCGATAAACTCACGATCGTGCGCTTGTCCAACGGCCCTTCCGGTCACAGGCATTCTTTTCAAGACGGCATCTCCACCCGTCTGGTTGAGCTTTTTTTGCGGAGGCAAAACATAATTCTGTATTTGATTGCGTGAGATAAATTTGGTAAACTATATATGTAATGGAATTAAACGCCTGAGAAGGAAAGGGTCCATAACCGTGGAAATTTCACAAGAGAACTACGAAATCAGAAAAAAGATTACGGGGTTTGAGCAGAGAATAGAAGAAATGCACCAGGCGTTTTATGAATTTTACAACGGATTGGAACCCTTGATGCCTAACTGGGAAAGGCTGGAAAAAGACCTTATCTTGTATTCACGGAGAAAGATACTCGATCTGGAACTCTCTAAGAACCTCGACAGGGTGCTCTATAAATTTCAGAATAGAAAGAAGATATGGCTCAAATGGGCTGAAGAGGTTGATCATAGGCGAAAAGAGGATGAATCCGAAGCCACGGAAAAAGCCGACGCGACTGACCAGGATACACGGCAAGGCGGGAGGCCCTAGATCATCCGCTGCCGGCCCTGCGGATGTATTCCCTGTAATACTCCAAAATCCGGTTTCTAAAACCAACCGTCTCCTCGTAGGGAGGAATTCCTCTGTATTCCTTCACACGATGGGGTCCCGCGTTATAGGAGGCCAGGGCCAGGCTTATATCTCCCTGCTGCATCTTCATTAACTCCGCAAAATATCTCAATCCATACTCAATGGCCTTGGCCGGATCGAGACGTTCATCCGTCCCGTCTTCCAACAACTCCCTTTTGTATCTGTCGAACAACTTTTCCCTTTGCTCGCCCAGTTCAATAGACTCCTGCATCAGAGAACGAGCCTCTTTGGCGTGCCACAGCCTATCTTCTTCGGTCATCTTGAAAAGCACGGATATGGCCTCACCTCTGATCTCCCGCTCCTTTTTCAGCATTGACTGGGCATCACCAAAATAAGCAGGTATATGGATATTATCCATTCCTAATCCCCTGGCCGTTGACGGCATTATCTGGGTCAGCCCGGCCGCTCCCACACCAGAAACAGCCAGGGGATCAAAATTGGACTCTTTTCTAATGAGTGCCGCGAAAAGCAGGGGGTCTATATCATATATATCCTCACGGGATCTTTTTATCGCGGCCTCCAACAGGGGTAAAAGATCGGACAATCCGGGTCCCAGGATCGTCTTCCAGGCATCATTCAGCTCCCCGGATCTGTAGGCTGTGTCCCTGTCAAGATCAAACATCCCCGGGTCTTGTTCCGATGCCTCACCCAGGAACATGTTGAACACATAATTGACAAAGGCGACATTCTCTGGTGTCAACGCGAAATCCTCTCCCTTAATACCCCGGCATGTGTTATAGAAATAGCCCAGCGCATCCCTGAGGTTATTATTCGCCCTACCCAGGCTCTTTTCCCATAACCTCTCGAGTAGTTGTTCGCAAACAGCTTCATCGAGTCTCTCATCAATCCCTGGGTTCAAAACGGCCCTGTAACTCAACAGCTTCTCCCTGGCCTCCCGGGTGTTTTTCCGGAAAAGCATAAAATTATCCGCAATCATCTCAGCGTAATATCCCGCGTACTTTTCTGTCTGCCTGGTGGACATTGCCCTCTTGGCCCTTTCCAGTGCCTTATCCGCCCTTTTGAGCAACCGTATGGCATCCCGGTAATCATCATTGATAAAGGCCTTAATACCCAAGGAATTAGCGACATCCGGCTTTATCCCCAGTATCCCCTCTTCGCCCCTGTAGGAATCATCCTCAAGATGTTTTTCAATAGCCATCAAATTATATTCAATAATATACGTCTTAATCACCTGGTTAGGTGTTGCCTCCGAGCGCGATATGATAAGCACTAAGCACAATGCCGGACATAATAATAAGCCGAGACAAATGCTCAGGCCTGCTCTTGGAATGGAACGGGATTGGCTCATGATTGTTTCAGTATTTTCGCGGTATTAAATTAGGATACACGCTTCGGCCGGAATTAAAAAGAGGCCCACACCTAAAGTCTTAAACACCCCCTCCTTAGTCCTCACCCTTGGAGGGGAAGGGCAGGGTGGGGGTGGAAAGCCGGATCATTGTCTGGCGTCATATAACTGTATAATCTTATCGGTGATATCAATCGCGTCGTCGAAGGTTATGACCACGGTCTTTTCCAGGATAAGCGTGAAGCCTTCTTGCTGGGAATATTTGCTTACCACTTCATATACCTGTGTTAAGAGATTCTGGCTTAACTCACTATCCATGGCCTTAAGGTCCTGCTCCATGTCATTCTTCATGCGGTTGAGCTCCTTGACCTCTCGTGACAGCTTTTCCTGCTTCTCGCTCAGGACCGAAACACTCATGCTATTTCCTTTTGTGTTCAACTCGTCCTGCAGGGCCTGGGCTTCTTTCTGCTTAGCAAGGTAGGCATTACGTTTTTCCTCCACCTCTTTTGCAAACACGGCACGGGCCGCTATTGCCCCTTTGGATTCCAACATGATCCTCTGGGTGTCGATCACGCCCAGCTTGATGTCCGCGGCGTAAGCTGAATTGATAGAAACAATACTCATAATAAAAATGAAAAAAACAAATGTTGATATCTTCATCATAATTATGTTCCCTTCTGTTCTCCTATTGGAATCAAATAAACTATATAAATCTAGATTTGATCAGACATGGAATGTCAAATTACATATTCCTGACATATTTTAAAATCCGAATATAAAAATACTGGATCAGAAACAAATACGAAGCAAATTCAAAATTCGATTCTTCTAATGTTCAAAACAAAAGCAAAAATACCTTTCATGTGAGATCAGATATCAGTTGATACAAATAAAGGAATCCGTCTCCGGATGATCTATCTTCGAAACAAAGCTGCTCCGCATGTATATTTCTCTACTCTATAAGAATCAATTTGTCAAGATATGCGTAAGCGCCTGATCAACCCCAAGACATCATGCCGGCTTACGCGCTGCCATGGTGCATGAACAGGCGCCGTTATCTTCATATCCCACAAATTTTGGGACCACGCGCTATTTTACCACATCATATAATTTTATAATCTTATCGGTGATATCGATAGCGTCATCATAGGCAACAAGGGTATTCTTTTCCTGGATAACGGTAAATTTTTCCTTTTTACGGTATTCCTGAACCACCTCCGATATCTCTTTGAGGAGGGTCTGGGTCATTTCGTTATCTCTCTTCTTCAATTCCTCCTCCAGGTCGCTTTTAAGTCGATTCAATTCCTTGACCTCCCGGGAAAGCTGTTCGGATTTTTCCTTCCTGACCGATGCCGCCATTTCACTCGCGTTCTTTCTTAATTCCTCCTGGAGATCCTGCACCTCCTTTTCCTTTGTGTTAAGCACCCCCCTCTTTTCCTGAACTTCCTTAAGGAAGACAGCCCTCGCATTCTGCGCGGCCTTGGACTCCCTCATAATCCTCTGGATATCTATAACTCCGATCTTCACGTCCGCAGCATAAACAGGCCTAACAAAAAATGTAAAACCAGCAAACATAAGTAAAAGTCCGGCAAACAATAATTTCTTCATGATTATCTTCCTTTCCTCGTAATTATCAAAAATAACCAAAAGATTGTTACCACAATACCGCGTAATCTGAATTATAATTAAAACAGGCACATAATTAGCACATCCTAAATAGATGAAAAATCATCCCATTTGTCAGGTAGTCGTTAGTTCTTTCGTTAATGTAATATAGCGATAAAACGAAAAAAATCAAACAATTAAACTCTTGTGAAAATTGTCAAAAACATATAGATTATCAAATATTCTTCATTGTAAAACCATTTCTTTTGAAACACAATTTTAAAAAAAGTAATAAGGTAACCCTCGATATGAACAATACAATTGCTATAACCGTTGTAATCCCCATAAAAGACGAAGCCCAAAATATTGAGTCTTTAGCCAAAGAATTAAATTCCGTTTTTGATCAGCACCCCTGGACCTGGGAATGCATATGGGTAGACGACGGTTCTACTGATGAGAGCCTATCTATTTTAGATCATTTACACAGAAAAGATCCCCGCCATCGATATCTATCATTTCAGAGACACGCCGGTAAATCAGCAGCTCTATGGGCTGGATTTCAAGAGGCACGGGGTAGCTTAATTGCTACCATAGACGGGGACGGCCAAAACGATCCTTCCGATCTAACTGTTCTTATTAATATGATCCGCTCGGGAGAATGGGACATGATTCAAGGCTATCGCTATAATCGTCAGGATACTCTTGTGCGCAAATTCTCGTCATATATTGGCAACGGATTCCGCAATTGTATTACAGGCATAACAGTGAAGGATGTCGGCTGTGCGACCCGACTGTTTAAACGCGAGTGTGTCCAATTCTTGCCGCAGTTTGAAGGCATTCACAGATTCCTGCCGACTTTTATAAGTATGCAAGGATACAGGATCACTGAGGTACCTGTGAATCATCGGCCCCGTTTATATGGGAAGACAAAATACAATATTAATAATCGGCTGTGGGCTGGATTGATGGATACTTTTGGCGTTTTATGGCTTAAAAAAAGATCTTTTCAATATAAGATATATGATAAACCTGATTAGGGTCTATGCAGCTATTTTAAAACATGGATTGCATTTTAAAGAATTGGGAAACTGCCACCATTCAAGGCGTTTAGGATTCAATCTCTTGAACTATCGGCCCTTGAGTCGTTCTCACCCGTTGGAAGAGAAAGCGAAATAATATAAATCCGGGGCTAGAGAGATCGAGTTACTATCTGTCATCCCGGCTCCTATCCCGTACCACGGGATTTGGCAGGGATACAGAAGCTTTGGGTATAATTTCATTTTTCTGGATTCCGGATCTCGCCATACACGCCATTGCTCGTCCGGAATGACAGCATTTTTTATTACGAATCAGCCTCAGAAGACTGAGATCTTTACATTGATTAAATTGGAGCGAGATAATGGAAATTAAGCTGCTCGTGCTGGGATTTACCGCACAGATATTGTTTTCCGCAAGATTCCTTGTCCAGTGGATCGCGAGCGAACGGGCAAAAAAGAGCGTGATTCCTGTTTCTTTCTGGTTTTTAAGCATTTTTGGAGGCGGACTCCTCCTGCTTTACGCGATTGGGCGAAAAGATCCTGTTTTTATTCTAGGCCAATCAGCAGGTGTTTTTATCTATTCAAGAAATTTGTATCTTATTTATAAAGAAAAACATCAGATAAAAAATCAAGCATGAAAACAAGAAATCGTCATACTATTATCCTTATCCTATTATTCGGATTGAGCCTGATACTAAGGATTCCGGGTCTCGTGGAGAGCCTATGGTATGACGAAGTATATAGAAGCTCTCTAATATTGAATAAAGATAATATCACTCATATCTTATTTCATGACTGCCACAATTTTTTATATAACGGATTCATGTACTTCTGGATCAATATCTTCGGGGATTCAGA
>CAYUYB010000016.1:8900-11367 GCA_964449025.1 uncultured Desulfobacteraceae bacterium | reverse complement strand
CATTGCCCACGACTTTAATAATATCCTCGGCGGTATATTAGGATACGCTTCACTCATTATTATTTGCTTGTGGAGTTACAGGAGGCTGGGACCTAAGATCGCTTGGGCAGTTCTGATCTGGGCGCTTATCTCGCCTTTTCATATATGGTATTCGACAGAAGCAAAAAATAACGCGGCAGTCATCTTTTTTACGGTTCTGATATTTGTAAGTTATGTGAATCTCCTTGAGAGAGGTGAATGGAAATGGGCTATCCTGGCAATAATTTCCGGCGTCCTCGGCATCTTTACTGATTTTCTCCTGCTGTTGCCCCTTATATCTGTCCTGATTATGACTATCATAGACATTATGTATAACTTTTCAGGAGATAGAATCAAAAAGGTTTTACTCTCCTTTTTTTCCATCGCAATCCTGTCATCTCCCTTTTTTTTCTTTAAACTCCACTATACAGAAGAAATGCTTCGGCTATACCTAAAACCTTTTACATTAGAAGAGCTTTACCTTTTCTTCTGCAACTTCCTTCCAAATGGTAACGCGATACTCAATATCCATGTATATGCTGGACTTAGCAGCCTGCACGGCCTTTACCGATGGACATTTCTGATCCTGTCCAGTCTTATATTGACCATTGCCTTATTCAAAGGGATATATTTATTTATCAAATCTAAAACAGGAAATTTCATAAACGCAATCTTTTTGGTTCCTGTAGTTATTATGTTTTGCATGACATGGTACGCGTCCGTGCGTTATAGAGGGGAGCATTATCTGTATCTCGAAAGGAGTCTAGGATCAATACTGCTATACTTTTACGCGTTAATCATAATCTGCGGTGCCAATAGTATAAAGTCCATAAAGCTAAGATATGGTATATTTACGGCAATATTCGCCTTTACCCTGGCCGGTTCAATAATGATGTTGACAGTCAATAAAGATAAATGGTCGATATGGTTGCCTAACCCGGACTGGCGTGCCTTTTCGTATGACGTTCGACAGGAACTCGAAAGCGGCATAGTATTCACCAGCTGTCCATCTCTCGCAATGAAGTATTATTTGGAAGATAAGGCTGATCTGGCGACTCCAATGCAGATAGATCCATCAGACAGCCTGGACAATGTCAGGACCTATATTGAAAAAGAGTTTCAACAACGGTCTCTTAAACAGCCTGAATTCTTCTATATAGCGATCAACAGATATTGGGACCCCTACAGGGTCCAGTATATGAATAGCAAGGTCATACAGTGGATATACCCCTTGTTAGAAGAAAGGCATTATCTTGCCCTGGATGTGTATAAGTACGGCTTTAACACATAAATATCTTTAAAAAATTATATAAATTACAGATATCTATGAATTCCATCGAAAGAGAGACAATTTCAGTAATCATACCTGTCCATAACGGAGGTGAGAACTTCCGCAGGTGTCTTTTAAGCCTTTCTGAAAGTGCGCGTCATCCTGATGAGATAATCGTGGTAGCGGATGGCGATTCGGATGGATCGTGGCGCATGGCGCAAGACTTCAACACAGACATATTGAAAATTCCAACGCCAGGCGGACCCGCAAGGGCAAGAAATATGGGCGCTCAAAAGGCCAAGGAGGATATACTCTTTTTTGTGGATGCCGACGTTACCATTGCTAAAGATGCCGTAATGCATGTTATTAAAGCCTTTGAAGAGGATCCTGATCTGGCCGCCGTCTTCGGCTCTTATGATGATGAACCATCTGAGCCCAACTTTCTTTCACAGTATAAAAACCTGTTTCACCATTATGTTCACCAGACCTCCAGTGGCGATGCATCAACCTTCTGGGCGGCCTGCGGGGCAATAAGGCGGGATATATTTTCCCAAATAGGGGGCTTCGACGAAAATTATCGCCGACCCTCTATAGAAGACATAGAACTTGGCTATCGGCTGAAGAAAGCTGGTTACCGGATAAGACTATCAAGGCACCTCAAAGTCAAACACCTTAAACACTGGGGGCCATGGTCTCTTTTAAGGGCAGATGTGTTTTACCGTGCCGTCCCCTGGACCAGGCTGATCCTTAAAGAAGATAATTTCCCGGATGATCTGAACTTGAAGGTACCGGCCCGGGTGAGTGTGGCTTCGGTATACTTTTTGATTATTGTGTTAGTATCCTCATTTTATGTACCATGGCTTTTATTAATTGCTTGCTTTTTATCTATGCTGTTATTGTTCCTTAACAGGGATCTATACACGTTCTTCAATAAAAAACGCGGCTTCACCTTTATGCTAAAAACCATACCGTGGCACTGGTTATATTTTTTCTACTCGGGAGTTGGGTTTATGATAGGCTTCATTGCACACCATGCAAAAAGACTGAAAGGGAACGTGATTTAATCCCTCCCTATGTTAGAGGGGATTTTTTATATCTCCCCGTTCTATGCAAGGGGGAGGCGGGAGAGGGTCACAGAACAAAAGAAGGAGACCCCACCTCAATCCTCCCCTAAGAGGG
>CAYUYB010000016.1:0-8890 GCA_964449025.1 uncultured Desulfobacteraceae bacterium | reverse complement strand
CCGCCATCGGCTGAAGAAGGTGGACAATGTCTGGGGGAATGTTAACAATTAATCTATTTTACCAATAAACCATGAACGACAAACCAGTTATCATAATTGGTGCCGGCCCTGCCGGCCTTACGGCCGCGTATGAATTCATCAAGCTGGGTATTAAGCCCATTATCATTGAAAAGGCCGATAAGGTAGGGGGAATTTCCCGAACGGAATCCTACAAAGGGTATTACTTTGACATGGGAGGGCACCGTTTTTTCACCAAGATCGAAAAGATCAATCGCCTGTGGCAGGAGATGCTGGGAAAGGATTTTATAGAGGTTTCTCGCATATCGCGTATCTATTACAAAGGCCGTTTCTTCAATTATCCCCTCGAAATATCCAACGCCCTCTATAATCTTGGCATAATAGAAACGCTTTTGATACCCCTAAGTTACATCAAGGCACAGATACGACCCCATCCTCAAGAGGACACCTTTGAACAGTGGGTATCCAACCGTTTTGGCAAACGTCTTTATCAAACGTTCTTTAAGACATACACCGAAAAGGTATGGGGAATGTCCTGCCGGGAGATAAAGGCTGACTGGGCAGCTCAACGCATCAGGGGATTATCCCTGATGTCCGCCCTTGTAAACTCGCTTCTGGACATTCAGAAGGCAAAGACCTTGATCAATGAATTTCACTACCCCCTGAAAGGCCCTGGGATGATGTGGCAACGTTTTAAGGAATATGTGGAAAAGGGGGGTGGCCATGTTCTGCTCAATTCGGAGGTAACAGGTCTGAGGCGTGAGAACGGATCAATAGTAAGCGTTATATATATGCATGACGGTGAGATCAAGGAGCTGGCAATAAGCCATGTGGTTTCCAGCATTCCTTTGCCTGTCCTCGTGTCCACGCTGAAGCCCGGGCCCCCGGATAGAGTGACGTCAGCCGCAGCGAGCCTCTCCTATCGCGCCTTTATTATCGTTGTGCTTATTGTGGACAAAAAGGACATCTTTCCTGATCAGTGGATTTATATCCACAGTCCTGATGTCAGGGTGGGTCGCGTCCAGAACTTCAAGAACTGGAGCGCGGCCATGGTGCCTGACCCTGACAAAACCAGCATCGGCATGGAATATTTCTGTAATGAAGGTGATGAAATCTGGGGCATGAGCGATGAAGATCTTGCAGAGATCGCCTCTTTGGAATTGTCACATATAGGACTGGCAGACAAGAATGATATCCTTGATAGTTATGTGGTACGCCAGCCGAATGCCTATCCGGTCTACAATGAAGGGTATAGAGAGAACCTGGGTGTTATAAAGGCATATCTTACCGGTATTAACAATATCCAGACCATCGGCCGGGGAGGAACTCACCGGTATAATAACATGGATCACTCCATGCTGACCGGCATACTGGCGGTTCAGAACTATTCGGGCGCACGGCATGATCTATGGAACGTGAACGAAGAGGAGGAATATCTGGAAGAGGATAAAAAGGCCATTGACAGGAATCTATTGATTGAACAGATTTTTGGACAAACATTCGGCAGGATGGATAAACTGGCCTTTGCAACTGCTGTGGGATCGGTATCCGGCCTGCTGGTTTTCCTGGCCACAATCTGGCTGGTCATAAAGGGCGGTGAGGTCATAGGCCCCAATCTGCGGCTACTTTCCCAGTATTTTTCCGGATACACCGTGTCATTAAAAGGTTCTTTTATCGCCTTCGGATATACCTTCTTCTGGGGCTTTCTATTCGGCTGGCTGTTCGCGTATCTGAGGAACCTTGCTTTCGGGTTATATGTTTTCTGGGTCAGGAAAAAGACCGAGATACTGACATTAAAGGACTTTTTTGATTATATATGAGAAGTCAGTTCGCTTCGCTCATGACTGGAATAATTGGAATACTGGAATGGTGGAATATTTGGATTTTTGTGTTCTTGAAAAATATCATAATCCATGAGATAAAACCGCCATGGAACGAAAAAATATTAATAGGGGATTCAAAAAGCTCAGAGTCTGGCAAGATGCCGTTTCTCTTTATGTTCTGGCCTGTAAAGTTTTTATCAACTTTCCTTTTGAACTCAAAAAATCAGCTACTAATAGCATAGACGCTGCACACAGCATATCCAGAAACATCTCTGAAGGTTACTGCAGGCGAAGTCTGAAAGAGTATTTAAATCACCTTAATTTCGCCCTTGGTTCCTGCGGCGAATTTCATTCCTGCATTGTCACTTTCATAGAGGCTGGGCAAATTTCAGATGAGGAATATGAGCAATTGGACAAAATTCACTATAAAGTCGAAAATGAATTGCTTAAGTTGATCAAATCTCTTCAAAAAAAACAAAAGGATCAAGATTGGGATGATACCTTTGAACCAAAATAATCATTATGTTTCAACGATATACATATATACGCTACTATATTACAGCAATTTTCCATTGTTCCATTGTTCCATTGTTCCGATGTTCCACTATTCCATCATTCCAGTATTTTTCTTTTCCAACATTCCATTATTCCAAATAGTGATAGGTATAGAAAATGGAAACAGAAAACCAAAATGAGATGGCTGTACAGGAGAGGCTCTTTAAAGGCACCCTGTTGTTGAACGCCAAGGCGTTCGGGCTTGTCCTGGGCCTTTTGTTGGGCCTGATCATATTCATCGCCACAAACTGGCTTGTCCTGAAAGGCGGAGAACAGGTAGGCCCTCATTTACAGCTCCTGAGTCAGTACTTCATCGGGTACAGGGTGACCTTTGTCGGCAGCCTTATCGGTCTTGCCTATGGTTTTGCCCTGGGCACCCTTAGCGGGGCATTTATCGGTTGGGTCTATAATAAGATCGCCAACCTGCGCGAAGACGATAAGATCATATCATGAAAAAGACACGATCAGATTACTGGCTCGCCATCGCTAGAAGATGGGATGCCGATCACCCCCAGGTCGTATGGCGGCGTTACAGTGATATCGTGAATTCCGACCTGATTGCACGCTGGCTCTTTCCTTCAGATAGGGTCTTTCTCCTGCTCAAGACAGACCTGTTCGACGAGGCCTTTGGGAAGGGTCTGTTGCCTGTACTTGGTCCTCTGGCGCAAAATGTGATCGGGATCGACATATCACCGGCAACTGTCAGCAGGGCCTGCAAACACAATATCAGTCTATCCGGGATTACCGCTGATCTGCGCCATCTTCCCTTTAGCGCGGAGACCTTTGATATAGTAATATCAAATTCGTCTCTCGACCATTTTGAGACGCGGCATGAAATCATATCCGGTCTCTGCGAGATACACCGGGTCTTGAAAAAGGGAGGCAGGCTCATATTAACACTTGATAACCTCATGAACCCTGTCATTGCACTTCGAAGCATACTACCTTTTCCTTTATTGAACCGTTCGGGTCTCGTGCCCTATTACGTGGGGAAGACACTAAGCCCCAGCGGTTTGTCTCAGATACTGAAACGGTCAGGATTTAAGATTGATAAGCTGGATGCTGTTATGCACTGCCCCCGCGTCCTAGCGGTGGCAATGGCCCGAATTTTCCAAAAATACGCGGGAATCAAGACGCGAAAGAAATTTCTGCGCGCTGTGATGACTTTCGAACGCCTTTCCCGTCTTCCAACCCGCTTTTTAACCGGCTATTTTGTGGCGGCAAAGGCTTTCAAAAATAAGGAAAAGAATGAATAATGATTATAAAAACATCGGGTCTCAGCTCAAAATAACCGTATCCAAAGGCTCCGAACCAATAGGATACCTTGTTATTGACTCTGTCATTCGAGGACATTCTTACGGAGGTGTCCGAATAATGCCTGATATAGACGAAGAGGAGATAAGCCTGTTGGCGCGCGGCATGACCCTGAAGTTCGGATTTCTGGGGTTACCCCATGGCGGCGCCAAGGCAGGTGTGATCGGCAATCCTGATGCGCCTCGTGATCAACGTCTGGAACGTTTAAAAATCTTCGGGAAATCAATCTCACCTCTTCTGATTCATCGCATATACATACCAGCTACTGATATGGGAACAGAGATAAGGGATATTCAATTTATGGTTAAATCTGTTGGCATGGATATCAAAAAACGTGAGTTTGCTGTTGAGCGGTCCGGTTATTACACAGCATTAACTGTATTTACCGGCGTGAAAAAAGCTACTGAGCATCTCGGGTTAAATGTATCTGAATGTGCTGTGGCCATAGAAGGTTTTGGCAAAGTGGGAACAGCCCTGGGCAAATTACTGTCTGACGCGAAGGCCCGTGTTGTGGCAATTTCTACGTCAAGAGGTGCGATTTACAACCCAAAGGGATTAAATATGGGCCGCCTCCTTAAACTCGCAAAAGAGGCAGGCAGCAGGGTAGTTGATATCTATGATGAGGCGGAACGTATTGATCGTGAATCCCTACTCGAGCTTGCCGTTGACATACTCTGTCCATGCGCACGGCATTACACCATTCAGGCAGGAAATGCCCATCGTATTTCCGCGCAGATCATCTGTTCCGGAGCTAACAGCCCCCTTACCAACGAGGCGGAACACATCTTGTTTGAGAGGGGAGTAATGTGTCTGCCTTATTTTGTAACCAGTAGCGGGGGAGCATTAGGAGGTACTATGGAATTTGCATCCATTAAGAAAAGAAAGATCGAGAAATTCATTGACCTGCACATAGGCTCGCGCATAGCGACTCTATTAGATAAATCCGCCAGAGAAAGAACTCTTCCTTCAAAGATAGCCGAGCATTCGGCCCTGGAGCGCTTTCAAGAAATGCGTCGAAAAGCCGCCCGGGCAACCCCATTGGGAAAAATGTTCGGGGTCGCACTTGACCTATACCGCAGGGGCATTATCCCGGGCCCTGTTGTCGGCATCCTGGCACCCCTTTATTTTAAAAAAGTTATTACGGCACAATAGATAGAATAGTCGAATACAATTTCATAGAAGAAAATATAATCTTATGCCTGCGATGAAAAAACATAAAGATGGAACCTTACCTAATCTGATTATTATCGGGGCTGGAAAATGCGGTACGACAAGTCTCCATTATTACCTTGGGCTTCACCCCTCAATATTCATGTCAAAAGAAAAAGAGTTGAATTTTTTCGCTGTTGATCGGCAATGGAATAAAGGCATTGATTGGTATAAGTCAAATTTTACGGGCAATACGAAGATTTTCGGAGAATCGTCACCCTCCTATACACTATACCCCATTGTAAAAGGAGTTCCTAAAAAGATGCACTCGGTAATTCCGGATGCCAAGCTGATATACAGTGTCCGAGACCCAATTGAACGCATCATTTCCCAGTATGTCCAAAACTATACAATAGGGTTAGAAAACAGAAAAATTGAAGACGCATTGAGCCAACTCGACAACAACCCCTATGTTTTAAGAAGCATGTATTTCACACAATTAGAACAGTTTTTAGCCTTTTTCCGAAAATCAAATATCCTCATAATTACATTGGAAGATCTATATAATCAACGGATTCAAACCCTGCGGAGAGTATTCAGGTTCCTTGAAGTTGATGAGGATTTTTATTGCCCTAGGTTCCAGATATTAAAACACGACTCCAAAGAAAAAGGGCGTAAAAACCGGATAGGTCTTTTCTTAAAGAGAATGTCTGAAACAAGGTTTGCGAAATTGTTTTCAACGGACATGAGAATGAACATTGGTAGGTTCCTATACAAGCCCTTCTCAACCAAGATCGAAAGGCCCACATTGAGTGATAAGGTAAAAGACAAATTAGTTGACTACTTAAAAGATGATATAAATAAATTGCGAGAATTTACCGGATTTGATTTTGAAACCTGGTGTCTATAACGTTTACAATAAATAAATCTTCTTAATTAAAGATCAAATTGATAGACTTTCGTCAAATAACTAAAGTAAGTGAATTCGTCAGGAAAGATGAAGTCCTAGCACATGCCCTTGAATTTGTTAAACAATATCCGATTTCTTTATGGGGATCTGTTAACTATAGAGGACTATTTCAATCTATTGAGACATATTGCATGTTTATTGGCTATCCAAGAAGCGGACATAGTTTAATCGGTTCCTTGCTTGACGCCCATCCCAATATGATTATTGCAAATGAATTACATGCCTTGAAATACCTCTTTGCGGGTTTTAAAAAGAATCAGATTTTTTATCTTCTACTTAAGAATTCTCGTGAATTTACAAGGGCAGGGCGCAGATGGAGCGGTTATAAATACCAAGTACCTCATCAATTTCAAGGCAGGTTTACAGAATTAAGAATCATAGGAGATAAGAAAGCTGCATCTTCTACTAGAATCTTACGCACATATCCTAATCTTCTCAAAAAGTTGCGAAAAGTAATTAAGATTAATTTGAAATTTCTTCACGTTGTGAGGAACCCCTATGACAATATAAGCACAATATCCAGAAAACATAAAATGGACATCAAGGAGAGTATTGATTACTATTTTTCCCTTTGTGAAACAACATCTAATATCAAAAAACAACTAACTGAAGAAGAGTTATTCGAATTTCGTCATGAAGACTTCATTGATAATCCCAACAAATTACTGAAAGAGATCTGTCTCTTTCTCGGCACAGATACCGCTGAAGATTATCTGACTGATTGCGCGAGTATTGTCTTTAGGTCTGCCCATAAGACCCGTAAAGACCTATTATGGGATGATCCATTAATAGCCAAGGTTAAAGAAGAAATGAGACGCTTCTCTTTTTTAGAAGGATATACCTATGATCACTAACTGGCAAGTTGATAAGCCACTTCGGCATAATAACCACATTAATACAAGACAATGAAACAATCTTCCTCAGAGGCTGGCCACCACTTAATGGCGGGAACCATAAGGATTTTTTTAGCCGATGCTTTGATAATACCGACCGGATTTATCACGGCTGTGTATCTCGCCCGGAAATTAGGCCCGACTAATTATGGCCTGTTCGCATTGGCATCAGTCTTTATCCTCTGGATTGAATGGCTAAATACTGCTTTATTTTCCCACACAACCATAAAGTTTGTGGGAGAAGCCAAAGACTGGAAGCCGATCGGTATCACCGTTATACAACTGCATTTTATTTCCAGTATAGTGATTGCAGCATTAATCTGGTCCATCTCATCTCCACTTGCGGCGGTATTTAACGAGCCAACCATGGCCAATTACCTGAAACTCTATGCGGTGGATATACCTATTTTCAGCCTGGCCCGCGCCAATTGCAATATACTTATTGGAACCGGTCATTTCAAAGAACGAGCCAGAATAAGTATAGGTCGAAGGATTGCAAGGCTTTTATTGATCATAATTTTTGTGGAGATGGGACTATCCATTAACGGGGCCATCATGGGAATGATCGGTGCTTCGGTAGTGGAACTGGCTATCAGCAGACTATATATAAGCCTCCCATTGTTTCACCGATCTTCCTTTAAAATATCAAACCTGCTAGGCTTTGCTACACCACTATTCCTCTCCGCATTATCTCTGAACATAATCAGACTTGACCTTTTCGCCTTAAAAGGGCTGGGATGTACAGCAGCTATTGCAGGCTTGTATGGTGCGGCCAGAAACCTTTCCATACCTCTTTACCTTTTCTCAGACTCCCTTTCCCAGCCTTTACTTTCAACCCTCAGTAGTCTAATGAGCAATGAAGACGATCGCAAGGCAAAGGAGATAGCCACGGTTTCCATGCGTTCTATTCTTTGGCTCATGCCTTTCATAGCAATGTGCGCAGGGGCATCCCATGAAATTATCCTTTTAATCTTCGGAGAAAGATATCTGCCCGCAAGTACAATTTTCTCATTCCTCATAATCGCGGCTTTAGGGCTTATTACGATCAATATTTGCAAGGCTATTCTTATTGCTTTGGGGAAACCCGGGTGGACCTTCCTCCTCACTGGGCCCATGGTTCCCGTCGCATTGATCGGACATCTAATTCTAATACCCTTACTTGGCGGAGTGGGCGCGGCGATGGTGACTGCAATAGTAACGTCTTTAGGGGCTGTCATATCGTTATACACAGTCTTCAAAATATGGAAGGTTTTTCCTCCCTATAAAACAGTTATTAAGGGGGCTATATGCACAATTATTGCCTTTACTATCGCATCTATATGGCAGACAGCAGGTTTTATGTTAATTCTAAAGCTTGCGATTGTCGTGTTGATAATTCTAATGATTTTTTATCTTTTAGGTGAGTTTACAAAAAATGAGATAAATATGATCCGATCTCTATTACATACAAAAACAGTATCAAATACGCCAAAGGTGACTACCTATGAAGATTGAAAGGCCTTTCTTCTCTGTTATTATTCCTACTTATAACAGACCCGAGCAACTAGTTAATTGCCTTCAAGCACTCTCCCGACTAGATTTCCCTAGAGAAAGGTTTGAGGTAATAGTTGTGGATGATGGCGGAGAATACTCACTCAAGGCCCTTCCGCAGCCTTTTCACAGCATAATTGATTTAAGAATCATCAAAGCTAAGCATAGCGGTCCCTCAAGCGCACGCAACATTGGCGCATCCATTGCAAAAGGAGATTATCTGGTCTTTACCGATGATGATTGTGAGGCATCTCCTGATTGGTTGAAAAATATCTCGGCCCTTTGTGTGAAAATGCCAGATCATGCGATAGGCGGAAAAACAATAAATGGATTACCGGATAATATCTATTCGGCCACCAGTCAACTGATCATTAGTTATCTTTATGAATATTATCAAACAGTTACTGATTACAAGCGCTTTTTTACTTCAAACAATCTTGCGGTCCCTGCAGATGGTTTTCGCGCCATTGATGGTTTCGATGAAAGCACATTTTATCGCGCCGCGGGGGAAGACCGGGATTTCTGTTATCGATGGCAACGACAAGGATGGCCCTTAATCTACGATTCGAACATTACCATTTACCACTTCCATAGATTAAATTTCTTAACCTTCCTTAAACAGCACTTTAATTATGGAC
>CAYUYB010000015.1:0-17163 GCA_964449025.1 uncultured Desulfobacteraceae bacterium | reverse complement strand
GTCCCGCTGCTCAGGGGTGAGACTTCTGTATTTCGCCATGTTCATGATCATCATCGCCCCGCATGAGCTGAAGGGCTCGTCCAGCATGGCCCCGGTGACAGGCGTCAGACTGTAATCCTGAATCCCGGGGATACCTATGTTATAGCCGTCTACCGTGCCCCTCTCCATGGACGTGAAGTAATCGGGGAAGTCTATGGGCACACAGACAGCCTTCAACCTCTCGATAAACATCCTGTTGGAACCTCCCATCGCCGCGATCTTGAGTCCTTCCATGTCCTTGAGGCTCTCAATCTCCTTTCTCAGATAGAATACCGTTTGCACTTGCGGAAGCGAGGATAGGGATGCGCCCAGATAATGGATGCCTTGTCTCGCGAATTGCTCTTGGTAGTACCTGAATGCGGGCCCTTTTCGAAGTTCCATTGGGCAATATTCGGCGCGGCCTATCGAGCTCGAGCCCGGAACGAGGGTATCGCAAAATGGAGACAGGGCGCTTGCGATATCGACGGTGCCCCTCTTGACGGCTGCAGGGGCGTCAGGTGCGGGGATAGCTTCAGGACCCATGAATCTGATCTTTATGGTACGGTTCGACATCTCTTCCACGTTGTTCATGAAGAGACGGACCCAGTTCACCCCCGGAGGGATATCGGGCACAAAACTGGCCAGTGACAGTTCAAGTGTTTTGTCCCTGGGCGCGGACGGATTTACAGAAATTGCGACGGACATGGAGGCTGCCATAAAAACGACCAGTAATAAAGCCATCTTTTTCATTGTTTTATCCCCCATCTAGTTCAATGGATCCGATCGAGCCGGACCACCCGCTTGTTCTTACAATAAATAGATCGAGAAAACCACTATTTTTAGTCGTGTCCATAATTTTCATGTAACGCGAGGCAAGTGGCGATGCCTGCCTTCGGTCTTTTGAAAAACAAGACTTGACAACCTGATTACTGCTCTTTAGTCCTTGTTAGATGGATCGTTATCAAGAAAGTATGAAAAGAGATTAGTCTTGTGTTTTTAGGATAAATATAAAACAGGAGGGTATTCCATGAAGATTAAAGCGGCGGTTATTTACGAATTAGCAGGTCCTTTCGTTATTGAAAAAGTTGAATTGGATGACCCCAGGGACGATGAGGTGCTTGTACGCGTGGCGGGTAGAGGATTATGCAATAAGGCGGGCAAATTTCCGATCGATAAGATGATGACCTATTACAGGCTTGAAGATATCAACCAGGCTGTTGAAGATTCACGCTCGGGCAAGGCGTTGAAGGCGATCCTGAAACCATAAAGGAAGAGGCTCAGGGAATTTATGAATTAAAGATAATAAGGGATATCTATCTCCGCATTTCTACTCGCGGAAAAGGAAACTCAGCACCCGTTCAGTATGGATGGCAATACCTTTTTTGGACAGGATATCTGTCGCCAACAATTTATTTGTCAAATCCCTCGTGGCAATGGGGGTCTCCACCAGCGCGCGCGCATACACGTTAAAACTTTCAGGATCAAACCCTTTAAAGTACCCGCACTCCTGGGCGTTTTTAAAGACGGGTTCAATGATTGAGTGCAAGCGTTTCTGTCTTTCCATTAGATAATCAAGATGGGGGCCAGACCTGCTGTTATCGTGCAACAAAATTTTTGACAGCTCAGGGTTTTTAGCTACCGTATATACGTAAGACGCGATGAAATGCCTGAAAATCTCCACATCATCGGCAGATTTCCTCGATTTGAGAATTCTTAATAAGCTGTTTTCATGTAACTTTAATCCGTAATCAACCACCGCTTTCCACAAATCATATTTAGAGCCGAAATGATGTCGAATCAGGCTATGGGTGGTGCCGGCAAGGGCAGCGATCTCTCTTAATTTGGCGTTATAGAATCCTTCCCTGGCAAAGATCTTAAGCGCAGCCCTGAGAACCGTTTCCTTTGTTTTTTGACTTACCTCTCTGGTTTGTTTACCTAATTTCCGTTTGATTTTCTGCTGAGTCATAGTTTTTGCGCCCTGTGTCATATCTTCATTGTCCGCTTTCACCACGCCGGTGATTATCCTCAAATGGCCTTTAATTCAATAAATTTTATAATAGGCGGTCGCATCACAGAACAATCTTTTAAAATTCTGATTGACATTTATACTCTACATTCGTAAATTGTATTTACTTTACAGCTGTAAAGTATAAATGTCAATTTATACTCTATTATATCAAGAGCAGAAATCCTGATGCAATGAACAGGAACAGATGGACCATACCTTCCCTTTATCGCCTTTGTCACGGCGATTGCTCTACCGGGTATGATCGGTTCAATTTTTATAGATCCCCTCAAGGAATTTACTCACATAGAAACATGACAATACAAGGAGAAAGCCGTGGATACGCACAAAATACTGATAGACTATGAAAAATGCACCGGATGCAAAAAGTGTGTCAAGGCCTGTTACGTCGATGTCATCGTTTGGGATAACGCGGCCAACAGACCGGTTGCCAAATACCCTGAAGAATGCGCAACATGCAGTTGGTGCGAACTGGTCTGCCCGGAAGGAGCGATTCAGGTCATCCCCAGCAATCCGGTATCTATTCCCGAACCCTATCCTAGGTCATATTATCCAAAATCTTATGTTAATTAGATGGAGGTTAACTCGATGCCTAATTTAGATAAATACGGAGAGGTTTTTTCGGCCGACGTGGTGATCCTTGGCGGGGGGCTGGCAGGTTTGATCCTTGCCAACAGGGTCAAGGAACTAAACGGCAATCTGGACGTCCTGATAGTGGAAAAGGCGACCACCGGTTTCTCCGGATCAAAGGCCAACAAGGGCGCCGGAGTAATGTGGGTGCTGGATGAGACCGATGACGCGGATAAATTTCTGGAATTCTATGTAAATGAAATCGGACATTATTTGGAAGACCAGGAAATGGTTAAAATATTTGCCGAATCTTCTCTTAAACTTGTTGATCTCCTGGAGCGTTGGGGGATCGAGATTATGCGCGACGAAAACGGAAATCTGTCTCGAATAGAAGAAATACCTCTATGGGCGCTGTGCGCATATGACCTGGACATTCTCCTTAAGCTCAGAAGGCTAGCCAGGAAAAACGGCGTCAGGATAGTGGATAAAACACAGAGTGTCGAGCTGCTTACTGACGGTAATAGCGTAACAGGCGCCGTGGGCTTTGATATCACAAACGGTGTATTCCGTGTTTTCCAGAGCAGGGCAACGATTATCGCGAACGGCTCCTGTAACTGGATGGCCACCAATATGTGGTCCAGCGGGCGGGGTGACGGGATAGCCGCCGCTTATAGGGCTGGCGCCCAATTACGCAATGCCGAAATATCCAATTTTTATAACATCGGGCTGCGAGGTAACATGTCCTCCATCGTGGGTGGACAGTACGCCCTGTACAACGCCCTGGGCGAATATATTTCGCCTAAATACTGTAAAGAATGGGAACCGGATTTCGATATCAACATATTTTTGGGTATGGAAAAGGAAGTCATGGAGGGCAGAGGTCCGATCCTTTTTGAAGAAACCGAGATCTTTGTCAAAAATCCCATTGCCGCCGGCGGGTTTCTTTTCAAATGGGATCGCGAATGGGCCGGAAAATTCTGGAATACTCTGATGGCAAAGGAACAGAAATACACATCAGATGAGGGATGGCGCCCGGAAGTTGTGCCCCTGTTCATTGGCGAGATGGGCGCAATCAGTGTGGACCATGGCATGCGAACCACACTCCAGGGAATGTGGGCCCTGGGAGATTCCTGTAAGGCCGGTTCCGGTTTCTGTGGAGCCACACCGCATCCGTCCCGCCTCAGGGGGTCAGGCTTGACATGGGCCGGGGTATCTTCCCTTCTGGCCGCAGAATCCGTTGCCGAATTCGCCGCGGCCGTTCCGGACCCGACGCTGAATGAGGAACAGGTGATGCGGTTTAAAGAAAAGATCTTCGCCCCTATGCGACGAAAGACGGGAATGAATCCGCGCGAGGGTATCAGGATGCTTCAGGAGGTAATCACGCCGCCGCGTTACAGTATACGCAAAAGCAAAGAGCGTATCGAAGAAGCCCTGAAGGTAATCAACAGGGTTTACGAACTGGTGGACAATGACGTATCGCCTCAAGAAGACTTTCACATGCTCGGGCTTTGTCATGATCTCAGAAACATGACCTATTGTTCAGAACTCTACATGAAGGCTGCCCTTGAAAGAAAGGAAACTAGGGGATGGCACGTAAGGGAAGATTACCCCGAGCGAGACGATCAGAACTGGCGCAAATGGATTACCGCCAAACTGGAAAATGGAAACATTCGACTTTCCACTGAAAAGATCCCCTTTGAGAATTACAAATACAATCCTTAGGAGATGGAAATGACATTCCCAATAAGAGATCCGGAACTGACTGAGGAAGAAAAAGCAAAACCTTATTCCAAATATTTTTACAAAGAATTGGCGCCGCCCGCCCCTGGCGCGTTGGAGCGAATGGAAAAACCCATTGATCCGGCAAAGGCCCTGCCCATCGAACGGCTCAACGATATGCTGGATCCCGGGTATCACGAGATCGAGGCAGGGTGGTGCGCCCTGCCCCAGGGCGGTCTTTATGTGGCCAATCACCTGGAAATGCCCGGAGTGACGGTTGAGATGATCGACTGGTGGTTTGGCTGGCACGGCCTTGAGGATCTGCGATATAAAATCTGGTATCCGCCGCAACATTTCGGTGTCTCCATGAGTGACCGTGACAGGGTTATCGTGATGGATCCTGATACGCCGCTCAAAAAGCGATATCAGGGTATCACTCATTACGTACTTGAAGATACCGGAGGACCAAGCGTGGAGAAGATTGCCATCAGCTTCATGTCCCCCGAGCAGGTTGGTTTTGATATGGAACGTTTTAAGCGACCCAATGTGGGCACGCTGATAGCAGCCAACGGTTCGTCCAAGATGCTCAATCCTCCGCCGGGAATCCCGGACCAAAAATCACCGGCATTCATGATGCACTTTATCCGGGAAATCCCCGGAGGCGTCGAATTACGCACCCGGTTCTGGATGGGCTATCATATTTTGGACAAAAAGCCCTATTACTGTCTGCCCAGGACGGCCAAGCTGCCGGAGATAGTGGCCAAGGGACTGGCGATGCACAATGTCATGGAATACACCAACCTGGCCTCATTTCTCCCCCGGATCTACGAAGAGCAGAAAGGGACTTTGCAATAACATAAAGCGGGATGTCTACTTTGGTCCGATCAAATCGAATTCTTCGTGATTTTCCGGTGGGGTTTCGGTTTTTGAAACCGGTCTCTTTTCTTTATAAAAGGAATCTATAAACCCCTTAGTCAGCGGTTCTCTCGTTTTCAGCAGGTTTTCTGGAATAAAGATCCTATCGCCCGCCACCATCTTATTGTAAGCGATATGGGGATTATTATTTTCCAGGATCCTCCAATTATTGACGTCACCGGTGTACCATTTGGAGATAATGCTAAGTGTCTCTCCAGGATATTTTACCGTGTGAACAAACTGCATCTTCTGGGGCGCGGGCTCCCGTTCCTTTTTCTTCATGCCAATCATATTGCATCCGCTGATAATAACAACAAGCACCCCTAATGCCAATACAGCCAGGCCTGCCTTCCTAATCATGACAATTATCCCTTTCTTCATTTTTTTTGTTTTAATGTTTGAAGCAACCTTTTTGCTTGTTCGTTTTCAGGGTTCACAATGATTGCCTGTTCCAGATTTTTTACACAGCCTTGAATATCTCCCATTTTCCTCTGAACAATCGCCAGATTATAGAGCGCCTCATCCAAAAATGGAGGAGACAGGCCAACAACCCGGCTGAACATCTCCTGGGCCTTAACGTAATCATTATCCATTGCATAGATATAACCCAGGTTAAAATAGGCATTTGGCATCTGTGGGTCCATTTCAATGGCTGTCTGATATGACGCCATGGCGCTTGTAAAATCCTTCTGCTGCGTATAGATACGACCTAGAAGATAATGCCCCTGGGCATTGCCGGGAACAAGTTTGACAGCCTTCAACAATAATGCCTTTGCCTTTTCAGGCTCCTTGCCAGAGATTTCTGAGGCGTGGCCTACTAAGGCCTCGGAATATAGTCTGGATACACTTTTATCATCAAGCGGTCCGGCTTTTAAGATATCCTCAAACAGGACAAACGCCTCGGCAAATCGTTTTTCGTTAAGCAGCGTGATCCCCTCTTCCAACTTTAGTGAAGCTGTAACACCATGAACGGATTGAGCCGGACCGTCAGAAACGGATGACCCTTTTAAATCGGCAGTATCAGCCTTACCCGGCGGGGATGAAACATTTTTCTCCGTTTCAGACCTTGAGGCATCCTCAGAAACCCCGGAGAAGAAATGCTGTTTTAAGGTATTGAATAAAGGTACGGGACCTCTTACAAAAACTAGAGCTGCTAAAAATCCCACGGCGATTAGAATTAACACGTAAGCCGTGAACAGTGGTTTATGTATTTTTTGTTTAGACGGCAGGTCGTTTTCCGCCAGGACTATTGTCTTTTCAATTTGAGGCCGAATTGTTTTGCCTGTCTCCGATGATGTAATTGAATCAGTATCAGTGACCTTTCTTATTGTCTCAAGCTCGGCTTCAGCCTCTTTCCCGAAGAGATCTTTCATGTACTGGGAAAGATTCCTGTATGAAGGACTGATTGAGAGCCGGTGCATGCAGTTTTCCAGATCAGTCAGCAATTCCTCGGCGGATTGATAACGCTGTTCACGATCTTTTGTGAGGGCCTTATCTATGATCCTGCAAAGGTCGCGGGGAAGGGCCTCATTCACTATTTCCGCGGGCGTGTAATCAGCCTCGCGCACCTTTGCAAAGACCCTGAAAGCGTCTCCCTCGAACATCCTTTTGTGTGTCACCATTTCATAGAGAAGGATGCCCATGGCAAAAATATCCGAGCGGTGGTCAATGGACTCACCCAGGGCCTGCTCCGGCGACATATACGCTATTTTCCCTTTAATGGAGCCATCCTGAGTTTTCGTATTCTGAATAGCGGCCTTGGCTATGCCAAAGTCAATGATTTTTACCTGACCGTCATAGGAAATAAAGATATTATGAGGGCCGATATCCCTGTGAATGATATTTAACGGTCTGCCATGAAAATCCTTAAGCTTGTGGGCATAATCAAGTCCTGCGCAAACCTGAGTCGCGATGTATAAGGCGTTCTCAACGCTCAGCGGCAATTCCTTCTCTTTGTATCGGTCCGTAATCAACTTCAGGTCTTTGCCGTATAGATATTCCATTGCGATATAATAAGTACTGTTCACGCTTCCAAAGTCATAGATCTGTACGATATTCGGATGCTGCAGAAACGCGGCAAGCTTGGCTTCATCGATAAAAGATTTAACCAGGTTTGTCTCTTCAGACAAATGAGGCAGGATAGTCTTAATGGCAATAAGCTTCTCAAATCCCTCGTCCCCGATAAGTTTAGCCCGGTACAATTCCGCCATACCGCCCTGGGCGATTCGGCTCAGCAGCAAATATTTTCCAAATCGTTGATGCTCCAGCTCCGACATATGAAAAACCTTACGCTAACGTGATTCCGGATTTGTCTTCCCCAGACTTTTCAGGTACTTCTCAATTTTGGTTTTTACTTTATTATCCATATCAACAAAATGCACCCCTGCCCCTGAATTTTTGGTAATTGGATTTTTATAGTTATTTACTATTTTGCCCCGCAAGGGAAGTTTTTCTCCATCCAGTTCCATTTCAAGATCCATTATAGACCCGACCGGTAGAGGAAGTTTCTTCTCAATAAAAAACCCTCCTATGCTAAGATTTGTTAATAGATGAAAGGATGTTGAATTATCATCCTTCTCCACGGCCCATATCTGGACATTTGATCTGGAATGCTTTCGCCTTTCTCTTTCAGGCCGAGGATTTTTTCGACTCATATTGTCTTTACTGTCCTTGCTTTAATTTGTTCAGTGCCAGACAGGCATTAAATCTCAATACTATATATTGTGACACAGAAACGGAACAAAGTCCAGATCTCCTGTCTCGTCTGATTCAGGGACAAAAATGGTGGACATCCTTCTTTTCTCGAGATTGTTTCATAATATCATTTGGAGTTGACACCTTAGAAATCTGATTGTGTTAAATCTCTTTAAATACAGGATTTATCCCGCTGATCGAAATGACGGATTGTATGAATGATTCATGCGTGAATAAATATAAGGGTCAGGGCTACACAATTGAGAAGACAATAATTCTGTCAATTGTGTAGCCCTGACCCTGTTTTTTCACTGAACGGGCGGTTGAGGCGGCGGCGAGGGGGGCTTTATGTTCGAAAATCCGGTTTTGATTTCAAGGGGATCAGCAAAATACATATATCTATCATCCTCTTTGTTATAGGCCGGCCACTGGATCATACCTTCCACATTAGGATCTCCTGTCAGGGCAAACCGGGTCCACATCTTCATCATCGCCTCAGAGACCTTTCTGTCCACCTCACTGAGACCCGGATCATCAGGATCCTTGGCCCCTGACTGGCTGGCAAGACCGTGCATGAAAGGCCACCAGCCCGTCCTGTTGTCATAGTCCCCGAACACATAAAGGACTTCCATGGCGTGCGTGGATACGGCGCCCTCCGCCCTCCATTTGCCGGGGACCTGATCGAATATGGCGGCATAACCCTTTACACCGGCCTTGTTCTGGCATTCAAGCATTTCCACATAGGCGGGGATAAGCTGCGGTATCAATAAACCGCCGGGGCCTGTGATTTCACCCAGGTTGGCGACAGTGATCAAGGGAACAGCGTTATATTGTCCTTCCCTGAATAGCTCCAGGGGGGTTTTCGGAAGGAACCATCCGTCAACAGCGGAGTCATCCAGACCGATACTCCTTCTGTCACCCTGAAGTGCCTCCATCATCGCTTCTCTTGCCTCCATGATCTTTTCGAATGGAAGCGCCCTTGCAGCCTTCAAAGGATCTTCCTCCTCGTCAACGCCCAGTTCGGCAAACAATTTAACTCCCAGTTCCTCAAGTTCCTTAAGTTGCCTGCTGTTTGAAAAACCTCCGATGGACGTGCCGCTCTCGCAGATGGCCCTGTGAAACAGACCCTTTGCCAGGGGAGATGCCATGAGTGTGGATACCTTTGCCCCGCCTCCAGATTCCCCGAAGATGGTAACATTATCGGGATTACCTCCGAATGCGGATATGTTTCTCTTGACCCACTCAAGGGCGGCTATCATATCCAGGAACATGCAGTTTCCTGATGAATTATGGGGTGATTCCGCGGTCAAAAGGGGGTGCGCGAGCAGACCGAAGCTGTTTAGCCTCATGGTGACAGTAACGACCACCGCGCCATGCTGAGGCAGGCGGTGAAGGTTGCACAGGAGATCGTTGCCTGACCCGGAATAGTATCCCCCTCCATGCATCCAGACCATTACAGGTAAGGATTCTCCCACTGTCCTGGCAGGTGTCATCACATTAAGATAGAGGCAGTCTTCGCTCTGGGGCTGTGTTTTTGGAAAGCCGGGTATGGCCTGCTGTGGAGGGATACTGGAGAATTCCACGCATGGACGTATCTCATTCCATGGCGCGGCAGGCTGAGCCGGTTTCCATCGTAAATCACCCACGGGGGGTGCGGCATAGGGGATCCCTCGATAGGCCCTTATGGGGTTATCGACATCGCCTATCAATGTCCCCGAGATGTATCCGGTATCTATTTTCAAGGGATCAGAAAGCGGTTCCGGGGTAACAACCTCCAACTTTTCCACCTCTTTCTTGCAACCTGAAAGGGTAATTACTCCTAGCAAAAACGGCACTAGAAAAAAGGCAAGTACTCTCTGGACAGTCATCTTATTACCCTCCTTTTTTATACTATTATATCCCGGTCGCAAAGCTGCCACGAGATATGGTGTTTCGCGACCTTACAATTTTATTTTCTTCAATCTATATCGATCGCCGCCCAGTATCCCCGGAACACCGCCTCGGTTACACTGGCGGGCTTCAGGCAGTCGCCTACCTCCATCACCTCCGGTGCGGAGTCACGAAGCCTTTCCGCGACATCCCGAAGCGGTTTTTGCCCGGCGGCGCATATGATGGTGTCCGCATCAAAGGATATTTCATTGTTTTGTTCATCATCGCACACAAGGGCCCTTTTTGTGATATGGACAGCGCGTGTGTTAGTCCTGCAGGTAACAGCCCTTTTCAGCTGATCAAGAAGCAATGGTCTGTAACGCGGATTGGCGTCAGCGCAGACTTCATCCAGCATTTCGATCACGGTTACGTCCTTGCCTTCCTGGGCCATGTGAACGGCCGTTTCACATCCAACCAGCCCACCGCCCAGTATTACGACCTTATGGCCGACCTCATCATATTTTTCAGGCAGGTCATTTGCTATAATTACATTAGGATTATTGATGCCCGGGATGGGAGGGATGACCGGTTCAGCCCCTATAGCGATGATAAGCACATCCGGGTTGATGTCTTTAACAAAAGCAGGTGTTACCTCAGTGTTCATTCGCACGTCAACTCCAGCCTTCTCCATGAGAAGCGTTTTTACGGCAATAAACCTGTATAAATCCTCTTTAAACGGTACCCCTTTGACTGATTTAAGAGCGCCGCCCAGCTCACCGGTTTTTTCACAGATTATTACATTATGTCCCCGTTCAGCGGCCGTTACAGCTGCCTGCATTCCCCCGGGACCTCCGCCCGCTACGAGGACATTCTTAGGCCTCACCGTGGACGGAATAAAATTCATTTCATATTCATTGCCTATAACAGGATTCAAGGCACAGATGCGTAAGCCGGTTGTCATTCGTTCAGCCATACACACATAGCATCTGTAGCAGCGTACTATTTCATCATCCCGGCCCATACACGCCTTTTTCGGCAGATAGGGATCTGCCAGCAATGCCCTGGCCATCGCGACAGCGTCGGCCTTCCCGGAAGCGATTATGTCTTCCATCATTTCAGGTTCATTCAACGCGCCGATAGTGGAAACAGGAACGCTGACGTTCCTTTTAATCTCTTCAGCATAATGTACATTCACGCCCCGTTCCATGAATGCCGAAGGGTGCGTCCTGTCAAAGCTTCCTCTATGAGATCCCGTGGAGACCTGGAGCAGGTCGATTTTGGCTTCCACCAGTTTCGCGAATCTTATGGCTTCATCAAAGCTATAACCGTCGTCCAGATATTCTTCCGCGCTCATCCTCAGTTCAAGAGGAAATCCGGGTCCGACAACAGAACGAACCTTATCAATCACTTCGAGGGTCAGACGGGCCCTGTTCTCCAGGCTTCCTCCGTATTCGTCCGTTCTTTTATTGCTTGCGGGAGATAGAAACTGTTGCAGGAGCCAGCCATGTCCCGCGTGTATCAGCAGCATTTCGAAACCCGCTGATTTGCATAAAGACGCGGCCGTCCCGTATCCTTGAATTATCTCGTCTATCATTTCTTTTGGCATTTCGCGTGCCGTCTGAATCCCGTTTGAGAACTCGTCGCTCGGGCCGTAACTAACAGGATTTTCCGCGCTGGTCAGGGCGTATTTTCCCCCGTGGGATAATTCTATACTGGGAATAGCGCCATGGCGTCTAATGATACGTGCCGCGGTTGCCAGTGTGTCTTTGGCATTGGAGGCGTCTATTAGAATCTGCACAGGATAGTATTTGCCGGTTGAGGCGTGGACAATAAGCTCACTTACCGTCACAACCGCTGCTCCGCCCTTCGCGCGCAACTCATAAAAGGCGTTCGCCTCGGGGGTCAGGCACCCGTCGGCGGTAAGTATAGGGAATGTCATTGGAGCGGACATTATGCGGTTTTTTAAGGTTATATTGCCCACTTTCAAAGGGGAAAACAGGTTGGGGAATCTTCTTTTCATGGGTTTTTTCAGTTGGTCCTTTTATTCGTATTCATTGGGCACGGCACAGATTACCACGAACGTATCAGTATCCGAACTATTCCGAAACTGGTGTCTTTCATTGGGAAGGATCAACGCGAATTCTCCCGCCCTGAGACGGTGTTCTTTTCCCTGAACATCTACAAGGACTCCCTGACCGTTGATCACGTAATTCAAATGCTCATAATTATGGGTATGATATGGAGTATGGCCGCCAGGTTCAATTGTAAACACTCGGAAACAGAAGGATGGTGCGCCGTCACTCTTTGATATTGGGACCTGTTTAGATACCCTCTCGGCCCCTTCCATCGTCATCTCTTCTTTTTTGACATCCTCAAGCCTGATCGTTTTCATGTCACCTTGTCCCGTTCGGCCCTTCACATTGCGTTAAAAGGATATTACATTATTTAAATCGTGTAAACATTGATTTATACAATCATGTTGATATTTTTGTATCTATATTAGTGGATAGTCTATCCCGATTCCACAGCGACATACCCTTTCACACCCTCTAAAAAAATGTTTTCAGTTTTGCAGGAGATGTGACAAAATATGTCGCTGTCAAATGGAGGGACTCATGCGGGCAATAGTACAGAGGGTTAAAAGCGCAAGGGTGGAAGTGTGTGACAGAGTTACGGGTGAGATAGATAAAGGGGTCTTGATTTTTCTGGGTGTGGGAGAAGGAGATTCCGAGAAGGATTGCGATTATCTGGCCAGCAAGATTGCCGACCTGAGGATCTTTTCAGATAAAAGGCGCTTGATGAACCTTTCGTTGATGGATATACAAGGAGAGGCGCTTGTGGTTTCACAATTTACCCTGTGGGGGGACTGCAGGAAGGGACGAAGGCCTTCCTTCACCCGCGCGGCACGCCCGGAGAAGGCCAGGGACCTGTATGAGTATTTTATCGGCCTTCTCAGAGAGACAGGCATCAGGGTGGCTACCGGAGAATTCCAGGAAATGATGGATGTTCACCTCATAAATGACGGCCCTGTCACGCTTCTGCTTGATAGTTCTAAGGCCTTCTGATGCCCTGATCCATGGTCAAGTGTCCTATGTGGTTATACCGGCCCGGGGGTCTTTGTCGAAGAGATAAAACGGGTCGGGATGCGATAAAAGAAAGGGAGGGTCGAGCGCATGTTTGAATCCAGTGGGAACAAGGATAAGACGCCATACCCCGGGCAATATCCTTCAGAGAGTGAACCCAAAGGGACTAAAAAGGGTGGATTAACAATGGCTACCCTTTTTAAGGTATTGGTTTTCTTCTTTTTTGTGATCTATCTCCTTATATCATTTTATCACGCACAGATACTCACTGCCTTGGGTTCATACCTGATCGTGGCACATCCCCCCGAGGAATCCGATCTTATAGTCTGCATGGGGGGCGACAACATCGAAAGGGGACTGGCGGCCGCTGATCTATATACGGAGGGGCTTGGCCCTTGGATACTCATATCAGAACAGAGGCTTCCCGATGGATATGAAATGCTTGAGGAGAAAGGGATACGCTATCCTCTAGAGGCAGATCTCCTCGAGATGCTCTTCGTGGACCTGGGGATCCCTGAACAGGCGATAATTCGAAGTGTCTCCGGGATAGATAACAGCTGGGAAGAGGCCTCGCGGGTCAGGGAAGAGGTCGTGGAAAGGGGCCTCAAATCGATTATCCTGGTTACCTCCCCCACCCATTCCAGACGCGCCTGGTTGATATTCAAGAAGATCTTTGAGGGAAGTGATGTCCGCGTCCTGTCATTTCCTTCCCCATATTCCGGGTTCAAGGCCGAAGAATGGTGGAAGGAGAGGAAGTATCTAAGGGATGTGCTGCTGGAATACCAAAAGCTGGTATATTATACACTCAAACACCACATATCATTTGATGGTGGGCCAGGACGATTAGTGCCCGAAAAAGATATATCAAGGGGTCAGGGGCTGAAGGCGGCCTTGCCATCCAGCCCCTGATCCCTTTTTGAAGACAGTATTTATCCCTTGATGATCCTGGGGATCATCATATGGTTGTGAGGGCATATGGACAGGGGATTCTGATAAACGCAGCCGGCAAAGGCTACGATATATTTTCTCAAATCAGGCAGTGATACCACTTCATCCACAAATCCCCTCTTGGCGCAGTAGATAGGCCTTGATTTATCGTAGTATTCCTGAGCCAGCTCGTTCATCTTGTCAATAACTGGCTGGAGAGGCCTTCCCGCGTCTCTTTCCTTAACGAGTCTCCTGGAGAAGGAGGCTGCCGCCGCAGTCTCTCCGTGCATCACATATATCTCCGTCATGGGGGTGCCCAGGGTGAAGGCATTGTGGTTATTGGCGGTTGGGCCACCCATTATATAATGAGCCGCAGCGGTACCCTTTCGTAGCACTATGCAGATCTGGGGCACATCCGTTTGCTCTATTGAGTAGATTAGTGACTGGCCGAGCCCCAAGAGTTCCGCCTTTTCAGCGATATCACCCACGTCGATCCCCGTGGTGTCCTGAAACCAGACGATAGGGATCCTGTCCCTGCCGCAAAGCGTCACGAATTCGTTCATCTTTATAAGCCCCTGGCGGTAAAGTTTTCCACCGATACCGGGGTAGGGGGCGTATTCAGGATATTTGGCCCCCAGAAAACCCTGTTTGTTGCCGATAAAGGCCACCAGTAGGCCGTCTATCTTGGCAAGACCTGTATATACCTCGGGACCGTAATCTGGCCTGAACTCCATATGTTCGCTATTGTCAAAGATCCGGGCCAGGGTCTCGTCGAAATTGTAGCTCCTCTTTTGATTGAAGGCCACTATACTGTTGAGATCATCAGACGGGAATCTGGGTTCTTTGGGCTCTGCCACACGAAAGAACGCGGGATCATACGCGGGCATCATGTCCATATATCCCTTAAGGGCGTCAAGCACCCCTTTCTCAGTCTCATATACCTCTTTAAAAAAGCCTGTTTCATTGTAGTGTATGGGCACGCTCCCCGGAGGGACCTCCTTGAAATGTCTCGTTGCCTCTATAAGCTGATCAGCGCCTTCCTCGTCAAAGAAGCCTTTAGGGCTCATGCCTCCAACAATACCTCCGCCTCCCACGGCGATATTGGCGTCTTTATGGGCGATTAGAAGCGTAGGACTGATGCCCTGGTACCCACCTCCGGCAGGGTTTGTTCCGTATATCCCCGCCAGGATGGGGACACCCAGTTTTTCAAGTTCCGCGTGCCTGAAGAATGTGGTGCCGTTTCCTCTCCGATTGGCATATACCTCTTCCTGTTCCGTAAGCTTCACGCCGCTGCAATTAACCAGCCATACCAGAGGCACATGCAGTCTTTTGGCCATATCGGTCACCCTGAGCTGGTTATCGGCCTGACCCGAGATCCAGGCCCCCGCCATAACCTTGTTATCGAATCCTATAACAACGGCCCATTTACCGTTTATCTTGGCCAGCCCGTCGATTACGCCGGTTGTGCCCTCCTCGTTGAGTTGAGGATTATACAGGGTATGAAGGGCACACCATGTCCCGGGATCGACTAGATGCTCAATCCTTTCCCATACAGTCATCTGGCCCCTCTTCTTGATAACCTCTGAGGGTATCCCGGCATTTTTTACCGCCTCGATGGCCTCAGCAACCTCCTGCTCCACTTTATTGATCTGCGATACATTCTCCTCGGACTCCTTTTTCTGTTTATCAGTAAGGGCCTTTCCGAAAGGAACCATATTTTCAAAATAAGGTCGCATTTCTACCTCCTTTAATCTTTAATAGCTTAATCGATGATTTCGAAGTCCCCGTTCTGATGCCGCTCCTGAGCATGAAAAATAACATCACATACCCTTGTTTGTAAAGCCCGGGGTTAGATAGAATCCGGGCCCTCTGGACCCGGATATTTCCTTCGGTATGTTGAAAAGGCTTAAGGACACCACTCCATGATAAGAGGATTGTCCTTAATCGGGGATATCCCTACCTGTTTGCCTTGCGGATATCCAGTTCGTCAAGGGCGGTGATCCATTTACAGATGTTTGCCGAGCCTTCAACGATCTGATACGCGGGTGCGTCCCTGTAATATCTCGCCACGGGGTATTCCGTTGAATAGCCGTAGGCGCCCAGTATCTTCATTGCCACATGGGAGGCCTTGACCGCTATCTCGCCGGCCAGGTATTTGGCCTGCGCCACCTCGAGTGTGTTTCCCAGCTGCCCCTGGTCCTTTTGCACCGCCGCCTTGTAGACCATGAGGCGCGCCGCCTCGAGCTCGCAAGACACCTGCGCTATCATATCCTGGTTCATCTGAAAGGTGCCTACGGGGTTGCCGAACTGTTCGCGTTCCTTGCTGTAGGATATGGTCGAATCCAGGCACGCCTGAGCTACGCCTATTGCGCCGGCGGCAGCGGACAGGCGTGTCTGGTTAAGGGATCCGAATACTATCCTGGCGCCGTCTCCGGGTTTGCCAAGGATATTTCCCTTGGGCACCTTTGTGTCTTCCAGGATGATCTCCCCGGTCGGACAGGATCTGGTCCCGATCTTATCCAGATCCGTGGTTGTAATCCCGTTAAAATTCTTGGGCTCAACGACAAAGGCCGAAAGGCCTTTTCCCCTTGCCTCTCTGTCCGTATAGGCATAGTAGATCACGACATCCGAGGACGTGGCGTTGGATATCCATGTCTTGTAACCGTTTATAAGCCAGTGGTCACCCTTATCCTGGGCTGTTGATTTCATCGCCATAACATCGGAGCCGGCATTGGGCTCTGTAATGGCGAAACATCCTACAAGTTCCGCGGTTACCAGCTTGGGGATATATTTCTTCTTCAATTCGTCCGAACCATATCTGAATATGGTAAACGCGCATCCGAGGGTCTGCATGTTGATCTGGACCCTGAGGGAGCTGGATGCCCTGGCGATCTCTTCCGATAGGATCATGGCCGCGAGCCAGCCCATGTCATTGCCACCGTATTCCTCCGGGATGACTGTCCCGAAAAAACCCAGCTCTCCCATGGGTTTTATGACTTCCTCATAAGGGAAATAGTGATTCTCATCCCATTCGTCGGCATACGGCGCCACCTTTTCGGCAGCAAAGTCCCTTGCCATGTCCCGTAACATCTGCAGCTCCTCACTTAACTTAAAATCCATTTATTAGCCTCCTTTAGTATTAGTATATTCAGCAATGTGAAATTTAGTGGATATTTGTAAAATTGATTTCCTTTTTTTTTCTCACCAGGCCTCTATATAACATTGATCTGTAATTGCCAATAAAAAAATATGAATATTCTATCATTGCTGTGCAAGATAAAAATATGTTGTTGATTTATTAGATTTAAATGTTTGATTTAATTAGACTCGATCAAAAATATA